>JBKJVY010000305.1:0-9471 GCA_046717185.1 Thermoanaerobaculia bacterium | reverse complement strand
AGCACGCTCGCCGGCGGACCGACGTTCACGGCGCGCGGCGCGGACAAGCTCTTCTCCGAGGAGCTCTACGCAGAGCTCGGGGGAAGGGAGCTCGGGCGATGAAGTTCCGCGACCGCACCGTGCTCGTGACGGGCGCTTCCCGCGGGATCGGCCGCTCGATCGCGCTGCGATTCGCCGAGGAAGGTGCGCGAGTAGGGCTCGTCGCGCGGAGCGAGACGGAGCTCCTCGCGACCGCAAGACTCGTCGAGGAGGCGGGGGCGCGGGCGGTCGCGATCCCCACCGACATCCGCGACCGCGGCGGTGCGCAGGCCGCCGTGGAGAAGGTCGAGGCCGAGCTCGGCCCGATAGACGTCCTCGTCAACAACGCGGGGGTCTTCCTCTGGCGGCCCTTCCTGGAGCTGTCCCCCGAGGAGTGGGACCTCGTCCTCTCGACGAACCTGACGGGCGCGGCGAATTTCTGCCGTGCGGTGCTGCCCGGCATGGTCCAGCGGCGGCGCGGCCGGATCGTGAACGTCTCCTCGATCCACGGGATGCGTGGGGAGGCGAACCTCACCGCTCACAGCGCGGCGAAGTTCGGGTTGATCGGCCTCACTCAGAGCCTCGCCCGCGAGTTCCGGGGCGACAACATCGCGGTCAACGCGGTGTGCCCCGGCACGGTCGAGAACCGGATGGAGGAGGCGGGCGCGCCGTCTCGCGAGAAGCCGCTCGCGGAGAAGCTCTGGCCGCGCGACGTCGCGCGAACCGTGCTCTTCCTCGCCTCGGACGACGCCGCAGCGATCACGGGAGCCGCCCTCGAGGTGCTGGGGGGAACGCACCTCACGATTCAGCCTTAACGGAGGAAGTGGTGGGGAACGCGCGGTCCGCGCTCGACCGTTGTCCGTGGGCGCAGAGTGACCCGCTCCTGGCCGAGTACCACGACGCGGAGTGGGGCGTCCCCTCGTTCGACGATCGATACCTCTTCGAGCTCCTCACCCTCGAGGGCGCCCAGGCGGGGCTCTCCTGGCTTACCATCCTGCGCAAGCGCGAGGGGTATCGCTCGTCCTTTGCCGGATTCGATCCCGCGAAGGTGGCCCGGTTCCGCCCGGCAAGACTCGAGCGGCTCCTCGCGGACGCCGCCGTCGTCCGGCACCGCGGGAAGATCGAATCGGTCGTCACGAACGCCCGGGCGGTCCTCGCCGTCCAGCGCCCGCGCGGATCGTTCGCGGGCGAGGTCTGGCGGCACGTTGGCGGCCGACCTCGCCAGAACCGCTGGCGCTCGGCCCGCGACGTCCCGACGCAGACCGAGGAGTCGGCCTCGATGAGCCGCGCGCTCAAGCAGCAGGGTTTCCGCTTCGTCGGGCCGACGATCTGCTACGCGTTCATGCAGGCGACCGGGATGGTCAACGACCATCTCACCGGGTGTTTTCGCCGCGCGGAGGTCACTTCCCCCACATCATCCGCACTGACACCAGGAGCAGGAACACGCCGAAGAGGCGGCGGAGCGTGAGATCGGAGATCGGCTCGACGAGCTTGGCGCCGAGGAACGCGCCGATCAGGAGCCCCGCCGCGATCAGGAGCGAGTACCGGACGTTCAGGTTGCCGTTCTTGTAGTAGACCCAGGCGGCGAGCGCGCCCACCGGTAGCAGGATGGCGCCGAGCGAGGTGCCGACGGCCGCGTGCTGCGACAGGCCGTAGAGGAGCGCGAGTGCCGGCACGATGATGAGCCCGCCCCCGATCCCGAACATCCCGGCCGCAACGCCGGCGACGACCCCGATGACGACGAGCCCGAGCGTGTGCATCGCGTTCCCTTCCTAGTGTCCCGAGTCCGAAATGCGTCGGCATTGCACGATGGACTTCTGACTCGGGACACTACCGGTTCGTCGGCGCGGCCGAAGAGGGTTCGTCGCGCAGCGCCCGGGCCGCGTCCGGCTCGTCGGTCGTGATCGAAGCCACGCCCGCGGCGAGGAACCGTCGGATCTCCTCGGGATCGTTGACCGTCCACGGGTGAACGGTCAGGCCTGCCGCCGCCGCGTGTTCGAGAAGCGCCGGCGTCGCAAGCCCGCGAGCTGGGCCGATCGCGTCCACGGGAGGAAACAGAGGGGTGAGCCTTCCCGTTTCCGGCAGCGCGACGGGATGGTCGAACAGGTACCCGATCGCGAGTTGCGGCTCCACTTCGCGCATCCTTCTCAGGAAGTCCGCGTCGAAGGAGACAACGAGGCACCGGGAGACGACGCCGTACTCGGAGGCCAGGCCGGCAACCCGGCGCGCCATCACACCCCGATCGTAATTCGGGGAGGATTTCACCTCGACGACGTACCGGAGGGCGCGGCCATACCGGTGGAAGACGTCCTGGAGCCGCGGTATGCCGTACTCGCCGTGTTCCGACGGGATCTGGAGCCGTTCGATCTCACGGGTCGTGAAGCTGCGGACGGCAACCCGCTGGGAGCCGAGCGCGACGTCCTCGTCGTGAAAGACCACCGCCTCCCCGTCGCGCGTCTGCCGCACGTCGAGCTCGACCGCGTCCACCCCGAAGCTCTCGGCCCAGTCAAAGCTCTCGATCGTGTTCTCGTGCGCGCGACGCGGCGCGCCGCGGTGCCCGACGATCCACGTGCCGTGCGGCTCGCGCCAGTCGCTTCGTTCCGGTTCAGTCACGCGGCCGATTGTATTTCCGCGACGAGCGCCTCGAGGGCCGCGTCCGGGTCCGGGGCAGCAGTGAGCGGCCTCCCCACGACGAGGATGCCGGCTCCGGCGGCGAGCGCGGCGGCGGGCGTTGCGATCCGTCTCTGGTCGAAGCTCTCGCTCCCCGCCGGACGGATCCCCGGCACGACTGTCAGGAAATCGGGGCCGCAGGAGTCGCGAACGGCGGCGAGGTCGCGCGGGGAGCAGACGACGCCGTCCGCGCCGCAGTCCTTTGCGAGCGTGGCGAGACGGCGCACGATTCCCTCCGGGTGCCCGGCGATCGGCAGATCCGCGAGCGCGCGCGCGTCGAGCGACGTCAGTAGCGTCACGGCGACGAGCTTTACGCCGGAGCCGGCCGTCTCCGCGGCTTCCCGTGCCGCAAGGAGCATCTCCCGGCCGCCGAGCGCGTGGACGTTGACCATCGCGGCGCCCGACCGGCACGCCGCCGCGACCGAGCGCGCGACGGTCGTCGGGATGTCGTGGAGCTTCAAGTCGAGAAAGACCCGGGCCCCCGTGGCGGCGACTTCGGAGACGATCGCGGGCCCTTCTGCGACGAACGCCTCGAGGCCGACTTTCAACCATCCCGCGCGCGATCCGAACCGGCGGGCGGCCGCGAGAATTTCGGCTCGCGTGCCGAAGTCGAGCGCGACGCAGAGGCGCCCCTCCCTCATCCCTCCGCTCCCCTCTCGCCGCCGGGCGGAAACCGCTGCGCGCGTCCGACGAGGCTGGCGGCAGTCACGCCGCGTTCGGCGCAGTAGGACTCGAGCTCGGCCACGAGACGGCCCGAAACTCCCGGGTCGCGGAAGTTCGCCGTGCCGACCTGCACCGCGGAAGCGCCCGCCGCGAGGAACTCCAGAACGTCGTAGAGGTCCGAGATCCCTCCGATGCCCATGATCGGCACATCCGGGAGCGCGCGCGCGACCTGGAACACCATCCGCAGGGCGAGCGGCTTGATCGCGGGGCCGGAGAGCCCGCCCGTGCCGAAGGAGAGGCGCGGCCGCGCCGTCGCCGGGTCGATCGCCATGCCGACGAACGTGTTGACGAGCGAGAGGACGTCGGCGCCCGCGTCGCGGGCCGCGCGCGCGGACAGGACGAGGTCCGGCGCGTTCGGGGAGAGTTTCACGACGAGCGTTCGCCGGGTCGCGGCACGCACGCGCGCGACGAGCGAGGCGGTCGCCGCGGGCGAGTTGCCGAAGAGCATGCCGCCCCGGGCCACGTTCGGGCACGAGATGTTGAGCTCGATCGCCGCGAGCCCCTCCGCTTTCTCGAGCGCACCGACGACCGCGAGGTAATCCTCCTCGGTGTCCCCCCACACGTTCGCGATCACGGTGACGCCGAGTCCGGTGAGCCTCGGCAGCTTCTCCTCGAGGAAGGCGTCGACGCCCACGTTCTGCAGCCCGATCGCGTTCAGCATCCCGGCGGGCGTTTCGCAGATGCGCGGCGGGTCGTTGCCGGCGTGGGGACGGAGCGAGAGGCCCTTGGTGCAGATTCCGCCGAGCTTTGAGAGGTCCACGAAGTCCGTGAACTCGAGACCGTACCCGAAAGTCCCGGACGCCGTGAGGATCGGGTTCTGCAGTGTGAGCGGCCCGAGCCGGGTCTCGAGAGCCGCGCTCAACGGACGCACTCCCTCTCCCTCTCCCCCTGGGAGAGGGCCGGGGTGAGGGCCTCCCACGCGATCTTTTCCGGCGCCAGGATCGGGCCCTCGAGGCAGGAGATGAGAAAAGGCTTCGCCGTCGCCGGGATGACGCACCCGAGGCATGCTCCGAAGCCGCAGCCCATCGCCGCCTCGGTCGAGAACTCGGCCGGGACGTGCGCGCGTGCGACGACCGGGGCGAGCGCGGCGAACATCGGCATGGGGCCGCAGGCGTAAACGCGCGCGTACCGGGGGGACGCCACGGACGCCCGGCGCTCGAACGCCGCCGTGACGAACCCTTTTTCGCCGAGCGAGCCATCGTCCGTCGCGAGGATGGTCTCGCCGGAGACGATCCCGGCGAACCGCTCTCGAAAGTCGAGCTCCGTCGCGTTTCGGCCGCCGAGGTACAGGTCGCCGGTCACCCCCGCGGCCGTGAGCGCGCGGAAGAGGAGCGGGAAGGGCGCCGCGCCGATCCCACCGGCGACGATGGCGACGGGAGCCGAACGGTCGAGGCCTTCGAGCGAGAATCCGTTTCCGAGCGGCCCGAGAAGCGACGCCCCGGACCCCTCGGCGAGGTGCTCGACGGCGGAGGTGCCCGGCCCGATCGTGCGGACGAGGAACTCGACCTCGCCGGCGCCGGGATCGACGTCCGCGACGGAGTACGCGCGGCGCAGGTAGGGACGGAGACGGCCGGGGACCTCGAGCATGACGAACTGCCCCGGGAGGACACCTGAGGCGAGCTCGGGCGCTCGAAAGGTGACGGAAAAGAAGCCGGGAGAGAAGACGCGGCGCCGAAGAAGAGTGGCCCGGTGGTCGGCCTTCACCGGGAGGAAGCTATCAGCTATCAGCTATCAGCTATCGGCTATCAGCTATCAGCTATCAGCCCCGTTACGCGATCGTCCCGTACGACTCGATTCCGTTCAGGCTCTCCTTCTCGCGCTCGTCGGTGCTCTCGTCCTTCTTCGCGCAACGCTCGCACCGGATCGCCCCCTCCATCTCGACGAAGGGACGCGTGTAGTTGCCGCAGCCGTGGCAACGCCGCAGGGATCGGTGATTCGCATTTACCGGCGTTTCGATGCTCAACTGCAATTCCCTCCACATGGCTCTTTTACTTCCTTCTGTCTCTCGACACCCGGGAATAGAGCAGACCGCATACCATCACCACTTTTCTGTGAACAAAGGAGTTAACGCTGTCACCGAGTCCGAACTTGTCGCCCGGGCGACGAAACCTGTCGCAGCCAGAGGTCAGTTTTCGGAGACCAGAGGGACGAGCTTACTCCTAAAAGCTCGCGACCCGCTCCAGCGCTTTGCGCACGTGCGACGCTTGGGGAAGGATGAAGTCCTCGACCCGCGGGTGGTAGGCGACGTACGTGTCGGTTGCGGCAACCCGCTCGACGGGAGCGTCGAGCCAGGAGAAGAGCTCCGAGGAGATCCACGCCGCAATCTCGGCGCCGTAGCCCCAGGAGATCGGGTCCTCGTACACGACGACCGCGCGGCCCGTCTTCTTCACCGAAGCCGCGATCGCCTCCCGGTCGTAGGGCGAGAGGCTGCGCAGGTCGAGGATCTCGACGGTCTTTCCCGTCGCCTCGTGGAACGCCCCCGCGGCCTGCCAGGACCGGTACACCGTCGCTCCGTACGTCACGACGGTCACGTCGGTTCCCTCCTGCACGACCGAAGCCTTCCCGAAGGGGACCATGTAGTCGGGCCCGGGGTAGACGCCCTTGTTGTGCGTCTGGCGGTAGAGGTGCTTGTGCTCGAGAAAGAGCACCGGATCATCGCATCGGATCGCCGTGCGCAGAAGGCCGTTCGCGTCGAGCGCGTTGGACGGGAGCACAACCCGAAGACCCGGGAGGTGGGTCATCAAGACCGCTCCGGACTGCGAGTGGTACATCGCGCCGCCGCCGATGTAGCCGCCGATCGGGACCCGCAGGACGACAGGACAGGTCCACGTGTTGCCCGAGCGCCACCGCATCGTCGCGAGCTCGCTCCGGATCTGCATGTAGGCGGGCCAGATGTAGTCGTAGAACTGGATCTCGACGACCGGCTTCAATCCCCGCAGCGCCATCCCGATCGCGCGCCCCACGATGTTCGCCTCGGCGAGGGGCGAGTTGAACACCCGGTCCTTTCCGTAGAGGCGCTGGAGATTGTGCGTGACCTTGAAGACGCCCCCCTTCCCTTTGCACTCCGCGAGGACCTCCTCGCGCGAGGCGTCGGCCACGTCCTGCCCGAAGACGATGACCCGCGGTTCGCGTTTCATCTCGTCGCGCAGACAGGCGTTCAGGAGATCCACCATGGTCGTCGGCGCGGCGCCTTCGGCGGGCGCGGGTGACGAGGAGAAAGCCGGCGAGGTCGGGTCCACGTCGGGCGAGTACACGAAGTCGTACGCGGACTCGGGGGCCGGCGGCTCGGCGGCGAGCGCGCGGTCGGCGGCCTCGTTCACCTCCGCCTCGACCTCCTCCTTGAGCCGCGCGAGAGACGCCTCCGACAGGATCCCTTCGCCGACGAGGAACCTCGCGAACGTCGTTACCGGGTCCCGGGCGAGGTCGCGCTCGCGCTCCTCCTTCGGCCGGTAGAGCGCCTCGTCGTCGGAGAGCGAGTGGCTGTAGGGGCGAATGACCTGCGCGTGCACGAGCGCGGGCCCCCGCCGCGCGCGGCAGTACTCGATTGCCCGGCGAAGAGCGTCGTAGGACTCGAGGAAGTCGCAGCCGTCCACCTCGGCCACGAAGAGGTCGGGAAAACCGGTCAGGAGCCGAGAGATCGAACCGCCCGGCGTGTTGACCTCGACCGGGACGGAGATCGCGTAGCCGTTGTCCTCGACGAGGTAAAGAACCGGAAGCTTCAAGTTGCACGCGCTCGAGAGCGACTCCCAGAACTCCCCTTCCGACGTCTGTCCCTCCCCGGAGGAGACGTAGGCGACCTCGTCCTCGTGGAAGCCGCCCAGCGCGGCGAGCTCCGGGATCCGCGAGAGGCGCCATCCCCCTTCCGCGGCCCCGACAGCGTGGAGGAACTGTGTGCCGGTGCAGGACGACTTGGAGATGAGGTTCAACCGCCGCGAGCCCCAGTGGGCGGGCATCTGGCGGCCCGCCGACGAAGGGTCGTCCTTCGCTCCGACCGACTGGAGAAACATCTCGTACGCGGTGACGCCGATCTGCAGGCAGAACGCGCGGTCGCGGTAGTAGCAGTCGAACCAGTCGTATGCGGGCTTCAAGAGCATCGCGGCAGCCGTCGTCACGGCCTCGTGCCCCGCGCTGTTGATCTGGAAGTAGATCCGGTTCTGCCGCTTGAGCTGGATCTCCTTGTCGTCGACCTTCCGCGAGAGGTAGATGTTGCGGTAGGCCGCGACGAGAGCCGCAGCGTCCAGACCCCTGTATTTGTCTGACTGGACTTCGGTTGCCACGCCCCAGGCAATATACCAGAGCCCCTCTTGTTATCTTTTGAGCCATGAGCGCGCCCTCTCCGGTCGTTCCCTCCGACGATCCTGGCTTCCGGCCGGCGCCGCCGGACCTCTCGTCGGTCGATCCCCGGCTCGACCTCGAAGCGGAGATCGTCCGGTTGAAGAGCGAGAAGAACGCGGTCCTCCTCTCGCACTACTACCAGGAGGAGGAGATCCAGGACCTCGCGGACTTCGTCGGGGACTCGCTCGACCTCTCGCGCAAGGCGCAGGCGTCCGACGCCCGCATCATCGCGTTCGCCGGCGTGCGGTTCATGGCGGAAACGGCGAAGATCCTGAACCCCACGCGCAAGGTCGTATTGCCCGATTACGAGGCGGGATGCTCGCTCGAAAACTCCTGCCCCCCCGAGATGTTCCGCGCGTGGCGGGAGAAGCACCCCGGAGCGGTCTCGCTCACCTACATAAACTGCTCGGCGGCGGTCAAAGCCCTCTCGGACATCATCGTGACGTCCTCAAATGCCGAGAAGATCGTGCAGTCGATCCCGCCCGACAAGGAGATCCTCTTCGCGCCCGACCGCCATCTCGGCGCGTACCTCGCGAAGAAGACCGGCCGACCCATGGTCCTCTGGCCGGGCAGCTGCATCGTCCACGAACAGTTCTCCGAGCGCGAGACGGTGCGCTTGAAGGTTCAGCACCCCGACGCGCTCGTCGCGGCCCACCCGGAGTGCCCCGATGGGATCCTGAGGCACGCCGACCACGTCGGCTCGACGCGCTCGATTCTCCAGTTCGTGACCACCGGACCGGCGAAGAAGTACCTGATCGCGACCGAGGAAGGGATCATCCACCAGATGCGGAAGCTCGCGCCCGACCGCGAGTACATACCAATCCCTCCCGACAACGGGTGCCGATGTAACGAGTGCCCGTTTATGAAGCTGAACACGCTCGAGAAGCTGTACCTGTGCCTGCGCGACGAGCGGCCCGAAATCGTGATGCCCGAAGAGCTTCGTAAGGCGGCGGAGAAGCCGCTCGTGAGAATGTTGGAGCTGTCGTAAACCCACTCGGACCCGAAGTCGAGAGGGACACAGATCCCTCGCTGCGCTCGGGATGACAGCCAGTTCGGTGTCATTCCGAGGAGCGGAGCGACGAGGAATCCCCCGAAACGCAAGGGATCCCTCGCTGCGCTCAGGATGACAGCCAGTTCGGTGTCATTCCGAGGAGCGGAGCGACGAGGAATCCCCCGAAACGCAAGGGATCCCTCGCTGCGCTCGGGATGACAGCCAGTTCGGTGTCATTCCGAGGAGCGGAGCGACGAGGAATCTGGTTCCCTCTCCCCCAAGGGCCCGGATCCCTCGCGGAGCGGAAGACCGTAGTCGCGAGGGACACAGATCCCTCGCTTCGCTCGGGATGACAGCCAGTTCGGTGTCATTCCGAGGAGCGGAGCGACGAGGAATACCCCGAAACGCAGGGGATACTTCGCTGCGCTCAGGATGACAGAGGAGTCCTCCTTCCTCGCCGGTCCGGGCGCAGCTCTCCTTTCGGTATCCTCCCTCGCACATGGACGGCCTCTCCCCCGAGGACCTCGACTGCCGCCTCCGTGAATTTCTCGCCGAAGACGTCGGCTCCGGCGACGTCACCACCAACGCGATCGTGCCGCCCGATGCGGTCGCCGCCGCGGAGATCGTCGCAAAGTCGGGGTGTGTTGTCTCGGGCCTCCCGGCCGCGCGGCGCGTCTTCGAGCTCCTCGATCCCCGGCTGTCCTGGGACGAGCGAGCCGCGCCGGGATCCGAAG
>JBKJVY010000304.1:0-4394 GCA_046717185.1 Thermoanaerobaculia bacterium | reverse complement strand
CCCGAAATCCAGTCGGTCTCTCCCCTTACGCCGCGGATCTTGCCGAGCCCCCTCTGCGCCTCACGCTCCCAGGCGGCGAGCGCGTCCGGGGTTGCCGCGTTCTCGAGCTCGCTCGCGAGAAGTGGAGTCGCCTTCGCGTAACGCTCTCGAGACACGTGCCGGACGAACTGCTCGACGACGGCGCCCGGCGTCTCGGGCGCGGAGTCCCGCCGCAACGCCCCCACGAGGAGGGCGAGCGCGATTGCGCCGATCGGAACGGCGGCGAGACGAAAAAGTCTTTTCACAGCGGCGTATTCGAGCAAGGGATGTGCCGGAGGATCACAAGAACTCGACTTACTTGGTGAGTCGGCGCTGCGCGGCATGCGTGCTCGGTCGAAGTCCTCGTGGCTCGTCTTTTGCTGCACCGGGACGTGCCCTCATCCGGACCCTTCAACGCAGTCAGGGCGACCGAAAGTAAACGATCGGGAAAGGAGGACGCTCATTGGCTGAAGGGAGAGGGGGAGGCCGGGGTTTCGCCGGGATGGACGAAGAGAGGCGACGCGAAGTGGCTCGGCTGGGTGGCCGGGCGGCGCATCAGAAGGGAACCGCGCACCAGTTCTCTTCCGAAGAAGCGCGCGAAGCGGGTCGCAAGGGAGGTCGCGCCGTGAGCCAGAATCGCGACCACATGTCCGCGATCGGCCGCGAGGGGGGCGAATCACGCGCTGCGAGCGTTGCGCAGACGGAGGGCGAAAAGAACGACGACGGCCCGACGCACGAACCGTCGGAGCGGTCGTCGGACGGGAAGCCGGACGCGGCGAGCGAGAGGTAGTTCGGTGCGCCGGATCGTTTCGAGGTGCTTTTTGTAGCAGCCACTTGATTTCCTCCCGCCGAGCGCGCGAGCAAGATTTGTTCCGGACTCTCGCTCCGGCCGCGCGCGTGGCAGGCTACTTGCTGCCTGTTTCCCGCATGAAAAATGAAATGAAGTGCGACCACCGGGGCTGCCGCTGCGAAGACGCTCCCGTTGAGCGAGGCAACGAGAGGTTCTGCAGCGAGGGCTGCGCGGAGACGGAGATGTCTGCGACCCCTGACCCGCTCTGCCAGTGCGGACACGCGGACTGCGCCGCGTAGAGCGTTGTTACGCCGGCCTGGCGGAGAGAGGGAGAAAATGCGAGGCGTCGGTCACATCACGTTCGGACCTATCTCCATCCCCGTCGGGATCTACGCGGCCCTCGAAACCTCGGAGCGCGTCTCCTTCCGGCTCCTTCACCGCAAGGACAGCCTGAGGAAATGAGCTGAGCCGGGGCGACGTTCTGGAGGGTGGAGTTACACTGAGGTCGATCGTGGCGTTGCGGATCCGATCGGGATTTAGAAATCGTTGCGCCGCCGACGCAATTCCTTCTTGAGCACTCAATGAACCCGCGCGGGGGCGCGTCACGAAAGCGTCGTGTACGCCGGGTCCTTTTCCGCGCGATTCGGCGCAGCTTTCCCCGCCTGGCACGGCTCGCGCCATCGCTTTCGGCGCGGTTGGCCGAGGTGCTCTTCCGAACGCCGCCTTTGCGCCGCCCGAGGCTGAAGCGCGAGCAGCGAGTGCTCGACGGCGGAGAGTTTTCGCGGACGCCGTTTCTCTCCGGATCCCTTCCCACCTGGACGTGGGGGAAGGGTCCGGCCGTTCTCCTCGTGCACGGCTGGGGCGGCCACGCCGGCCGTCTCACTCTCTTCGTGCGCGCCCTCACGGAGGCGGGTTTCTCCGTCGTCGCATTCGACGCGCCCGGTCACGGCACCGCCGCCGGCCGGGTCTCGTCCCTTCCCGAGTTCGTCGCGGCGATCCGGGCCGTGGCCGCGACACACGGTCCCTTCCGGGCCCTGATCGGACACTCCCTGGGCGCCGCGGCCGCCGCGCTGGCGGTTCGCGAAGGCCTCGCCGCCCGGCGCCTCGTCCTGCTGGCTCCGCCATCCGACCTGGAGAGGTACACGGGTCGCTTCGCCCGCATTATGAGAATCCCTCCGACCGTGCGCGACTCCATGAAAGAGCGGCTCGAGAAGCGTTTTCAGGTGCGGTGGGCGGAGCTGCGAATCGGGGGTCTTCCCGCATCCTCCGACGTGTCCCTGCTGGTATTCCACGACCGGCGAGACATTCGAGTCCCGTTGAGCGACGGAGTTGAGATCGTCCACAGCTGGCCCAACGCCAGGCTCGTGCGGACCCGTGGCCTCGGGCACCACCGCATTCTTCGGGACGCCCGGGTGATCTCCCGCGCCGTCTCCTTTCTCGCCGGGCGGCCGGCGAGAAAGCTCGACACGACGAGGTCCCGGCGCGGGCCGCGCCTGGCCCCGGTCCCCGCATCCTGAGGATTCCAATCTCGTATCGCCGCGCACGACGAGGAGGTCGAACATGAAGAGCCGCGCCGCCCTCGGAAAACAACCAGTCCGTCTGATTGCAACGACGGTCGTCTGGGCCGCTTCCGTCCTCGCCGGCGGCTGCGCCGGGGGGACCCTCGACACGCGGGCCGCCGACCAGGCGGCCACATACAAGACCGACTACCGTCCCGTCGATTCGATCCAGACCCCGGAAGGGTTCCGCGCGGTCCTGGTCGCCGAGGGATTCAACTATCCGAGCTCGATGACGTGGGACGCCGCGGGACGGCTCTACGTCCTCGAGTCCCACACGGTTCCGATCCCGACGCTCGAGATGAAAGTCATGCGGATTGGACCGGGAAAGCTCGAGGAGATCGCGCTCTCCGGGGCGGGGGCGCCGACGGGCAAGACGGCGATCGGAATCGAGTTCCACGACGGTTGGATCTACCTCTCGCACGAGGAGAAGGACGGGACATGGGGAATCAGCCGGTTTCGCCCGGACACGGGCGACGCCGAGCCCGTCCTGCGCGGGCTTCCGGGCAACGGCGACCACAACGTCAACTACCTCGTCTTCGACCGGCAGGGCACGCTCTACTTCGGAATCGGCAGCGCCACGAACTCCGGGGTGGTTTCCTCGAAGGACCCCGTCAACCAGAAGTGGCTGAAAAAGCGTCCGCAGGTGCACGACGTCCCCTGCCGTGATCTCGTGCTGACACGGCTCACTTTCACCGACTCGAACGAGCTCACCCCGGACGCGGGCGACGAAGCGCAGACCGGCGCCTACCAGGCGTACGGCCGGTCCGACGCGACGCGCGTCGCGGGCGAGCGCCTGTGCACGAGCTCGATCTACAAGCTCCGCGCCGGTGCGAAGGAACCTGAGCTCATCGCCTGGGGATTCCGAAACCCCGTCGCGCTCGCTCTCGACCCGAAGGGAGCGCTCCTCGTCGGGATGCACGGCGCGGACGTCCGGAGCACCCGTCCCGTCCTCGACGACCCCGACGCGGTCTACCGCGTGAGACCGGGGACGTGGTACGGCTGGCCCGACTACTCGGCGGATCTCCTTCCCCTGACGGACGCGAAGTACCGGCCGCCCGAGAAGTTCCTGTCGAAGGGACACACGGGCTTGTCGTTCGCGATCGACCACCGGGCGAGCGGCCTCGGCCCGCCCGACCGTTCGCTCCTGGTCACGACGACCGTCCCGCACGCGGCCCTCGGGGGAATGACGGTCGTTCCGGCGCGCGGTCCTTTCGCGCGATGGGCCGGACAGCTACTGATCTCCGAGATGGGCGACTTCAAGCCGACGACCGATGCGGTCAAGCCGGACGAGCACGCGGGGTTCCAGGTGGAGTCCGTCGATCTCGCGACCGGGAGCCGCGCCGTCTTCGCGAGGAACCGCGGAGCCGGGGCAGCGTTACCCGCGTCCCGGATCGATCTCGAGGAGGGGTTCGAGCGGCCGGTCGACGTGAAGGTCGGTCCGGACGGGCTCGTTTACGTGCTCGACTTCGGCGTCTTCAACCCGACCGACACAACCACGAAGGTTTTCCCCAAGACAGGACGCGTTTACCGCATCGAGCCGACGGCCCCGAAATGAGCCGGCGGCCTCACGTCGGTAAGGGGTTCGCAGCGGGAATCGCCGCCGGCCTGCTCGCATCCCTGGCCATGAACGGATTCCAGACGCTCTGGAGCCTGGTGGCACCGACCCGGCGAGACAAATCCGACAAGGGCCAGCGCGAAGAGGACACGACGGTGAAGACAGCCTCGGCGATTTCGGAGGGCCTTTTCCATCATTCCTTGAGTGAGCGGCAGAAAGGGGTCGCCGGGTCCGCAGTGCACTACGCCTTTGGGGGGCTCGTCGGCGGCCTGTACGGCATGGCCGCGGAGAAGTCCCCTTCGGTGACGGTCGGCGGCGGCTTCCCGTTCGGAGCCGCGTTCTGGCTCATCGCGGACGAAACCGCGGTTCCGCTGCTCCGTCTCTCGGGGCCTCCGGCCCGTTATCCCCTCTCGAACCACCTCTTTGCGCTCGCTTCTCACCTCGTTTTCGGCTGGACGGCGGAGATGGTGCG
>JBKJVY010000303.1:0-4248 GCA_046717185.1 Thermoanaerobaculia bacterium | reverse complement strand
CGCACGCGGAACGGGTCGACCGCGGCAACGCCCGGGAGCGCCTCGAGGAAGGGAACGATCTCGGGCGGCAGCTCGCCGACGACGCCCCCGCTCGCGCCCGCTTCCGCCTTCACCCAGACGTCCGCGGAGAGCGTCGCGCCGACCCACGTGCGGACCGTTTCCCGCATCGAGGCCACGGTCGTGATCATCGCGAGCGTCATTCCGAGCGCCATGGCGAGGGCCGTCACCGCGAGGCCGTGGCGTGCGGGCGATCCCCCGAAGAAGCCGGACGCGAGCCGCCCGGCGGGACCGAAAAGCGTTCGGAGGGGACGCCTTGTCGCGATTGCGCCGGCTCGCACGAGGAGGGGACCGGCGAACGCGAGCGCCGTCACGACGAGGCCGACCGCCGCGAAGCCCGCGTACGGGAACCCGAAGACGGGCGGCGCGGCCGCGAGAAGAACCCCGACGAGGAGAGCGGCCGCCGTCGCGATCGCCCGAGGTGCGAGACGGAGGCGGCGGACCGCCTCGGCGGAGCCGGGCCGCATCGCGGGCGAGGGGGCGACGCGAGTCGCCTCCAGCGCGGGCACGACAGCCGCGACGACCGAGGAGACCGCGCCGACTACCGCGGCAAGGATCGCCGCCTCGCCGAAGCCGGAGGCGGAGATCCTCGCGTTGGGCGCATACACGCTTTCGACGGTGCCGGCCACGACCGAGAGCGCGGTGTCCGCGAGCGCGAGCCCGCCGGCCTCTCCGAGGAGGGTGCCGGCGGCGCCGATCGCGATCCCTTCGAGGAGGAAGACGGCGAAGACCGTGCCGCGCGACGTCCCGAGCGCGGCGAGCGTCGCGATCTCGGGCCGCCGGCGAAGAACGGAGATCGACACGGCGTTCGCGACGAGGAACATGCCGACGATGAGCGTCAGGGACGCGAGCGCGTTCAGGTTGAATCGGAACGCCCGCGCCATCCGCTCCGCCGCGAGCGCCTGGCGTCCGGCCGGCTCGACGCGGAGCCCGGCGGGCAGGCGCCGCTCGATCTCGCGACGCGCCTCATCGCGTGACACGCCCGGGTCGAGGACGACGTCGACCCGGTCCACCCGCCCGACCTTGCCGAGGAGACGGCCCGCGGTGAAGACGTCGGTGACGAGAACGTCCCCTCCCGCCGCGCGCGCGAGACCGGAGAGCTCGAGGAGACCTCCGACAGTCACGTCCTCTCGGGCGCCGCCCGAGACGAGCGGTATGCGCGAACCGATCGCGAGACCGCGGCGCCGGGCTAAAGGAACCGGGACGAGCACCGAACCGGAAGCGGCGAGCGCGAGACGGCCTGCCGCGTTCGCCGGCTCCACGAGCCGCATCTCGCGGACCGCGCCGCCTCCTCCGTAGTCGGTCCCGAAAATCGTGACGACCTCTCCCGTACCGTCCCCGAAGACGGCGCTGCCCGACACGAGCGGCGTGAACGCGCCGACGCCCCAGAGGAACCGCAGGGCCTCCATCGACTCGAGCGGTACCCCCGCCGTGCCGACGACGACGAGGTCGCTCCGCCCGGCGACGGCCCGGGCGGACTCGCGGAACGACTCCGTCACGCTCCGATTCGCGTGGTGGATCGCAGCGATCGACGCGACCCCGACGGCGACGCCGAGAACGGGGAGGAGGGCCCGCGCCGGACGGCGGAGCGCCGGCCCCGTGACGAGGGCGCGAAAGACGAGGCGAAAGGCCCTCACCCCCTCACCCCGTCCCTCTCCCAGGGGGAGAGGGTGAGCCCTCACCCCGGCCCTCTCCCGGAGGGAGGAGAGAAAGCCTCCCGTCCCGGAGCTCCACGATGCGGTCCGCGCGGCCCGCGGCAGCCTCGGAGTGTGTTGCGAGAACGAGAGTCACTCCGCGCTCCCGCCGCACGTCGTCGAGGAGGGAAAGCACCTCATCGCCGTGGCGCGAGTCGAGGTTTCCGGTGGGCTCGTCGGCGAGAAGAAGACGGGCGCCGGTGACGAGCGCCCGCGCGATCGCGGCGCGCTGCATCTCTCCTCCGGAGAGCTCGTAGGGATGCGCTTCGCTCCGGTGTGCGAGGTCCACCCGCGCGAGCAGCTCGCGGGCGCGTTCCCCGGCGTCGCGGTGTCCATCGAGGAGGCGCGGCAGCTCGATGTTGTCCCGGACGGTCAGGTGGGGGAGGAGGTTGAAGAACTGAAAGACGACGCCGACGTCTCTCCGACGATAGAGCGTCCGCTCCCGGTCGGAGAGGGCGGCGACGTCACGGTCGCCGACCCGGATCGACCCGGAGGTCGGCGAGTCGATGCCGGCGATGAGATGAAGGAGCGTCGACTTCCCGCCGCCGGACGGCCCGACGACCGCGAGGAACTCTCCGGCGGGGACGGTCAGGTCGACGGAGTCGAGGGCGACGACCGGCTGCGCTCCCGGGTAGGTTCTCGACACCCGCTCGCAGACGACCGCGGGCGCCGTGGAAGGCGCCGCGCCCGGATCCGCCGACGACACGCGGCGGAGGATATCGGATACTTGTCGCGCTTGTTGTCCCCCTTCCAGCGCATGTGGCGCCAGCGCGCGCTCGTGGTCGCGCTCGCGCGCCGGGAGCTCCAGGCGCGATATCGCGGGGGCGCGCTTGGCTTTCTCTGGTCCTTCCTGAATCCGCTCCTCCTCCTGCTCGTTTACGCGACCGTCTTCCGCGTCGTCTTCGCGCCGCGCGCCGACGTCCGGCCGTACGCGCTTTTTCTCTTCGGCGGCGTCCTCTGCTGGGGCTTCGTTTCGGCGTCGCTCGCCGATGCCGCGGAGACTTTCCGCGCCAACGGACCGCTCCTGCGCAAGACGACCGTGGCGCCGGAAGTGTTCCCCGCGGTCGCCGTCGGGGCGCGCCTCGCGCACCTGGCGCTCGCGCTTCCGGTCCTCGCCGGCGCGGCCGCCGTCGCCGCGGTGCTCGGCGCGGTGCGGCCCAACGCCGCCGCGGCGCAGTTTCCGCTCGTCCTCCTCCTCCTCGCCGCGATGACCGCCGGGCTCGCGCTCCTCGTATCCTCTCTCTCGGTGCACTTCGGAGACGTGCGGGACCTGCTCGGCAACCTCCTGACCCTGGCTTTCTTCGTGACGCCCGTTCTCTATCCGCTCGAGGCCGCGCCCGGCCGCCTGCGACTCCTGCTCTGGGCGAATCCGTTCACGCCGTTCTTCTCGGCGATCCACGAGAGCGCCTTCTACTTCCGGCCGGTCGGCGCCGAGACGTGGGCGGCAATGTCGCTCTGGACGGTCGCTTCGCTCGCCGCCGGCGGCGCCGTCTTCGAACGGCTGCGCGACTCGATCGCCGAGGAGGCATAGCGATGTCGGCGGTGTCGGCGGCGCCTGCGGTCGACGTACGGTCCCTGACGAAGCTCTACCGGCGGTGGGGGAGGAAGCGCTCCGTGGGAACGCTCAAGTCGGCGCTGCTCTCGGGCCGACCGGGCCGCGCGCTCGCGCCCGACGACGCCGTCCCCGCTCTCCGCGACGTCTCGTTCCAGATCGCTCCCGGGGAGACGGTCGGCATCGTGGGCCCGAACGGCTCGGGCAAGTCCACGCTGCTGAAGCTTCTGGCGGGCATCATCCAGCCGAGCTCCGGCTCCGTCGCGGTGCGCGGCCGGCTCGCGGCGCTGCTCGAGCTCGGAGCGGGATTTCACCCGGAGATCTCGGGGCGCGAGAACATCCAGATCAACGGGCTCCTGCTCGGGCTGACGAGACGGGAGATTGCGCGCCGCTTCGACGAGATCGTGCGGTTCGCGGAGCTCGAAGAGTTCCTGGACGCGCCCGTCAAGACGTACTCGTCCGGGATGGCGGTGCGCCTCGGGTTCTCGATCGCGGCGCACTCTGACCCCGACGTTCTCCTCGTGGACGAAGTCCTCGCCGTCGGCGACGAGGCGTTCGCCCGGCGGTCTCTGGAGAAGTTCGCTGAGTTCGAGCGCGCGGGCAAGACGCTCCTCCTCGTCTCGCACGACCTCCCGCTCGTCGCCGCGCGCTGCCGGCGGGCGATCTGGCTCGATCACGGCCGGGTCTCCGCCGACGGCCCGTCGGCGGAGACCGTGGCGCTCTATCGCGAAAGCGTCGCCGACAAAGAGGCGGAGCGGCGGGGAGCTGCGCCGCAACCGGAAGCCGAGCCGGCGCCCGGCGTTGCCCGCCGGGTCGGGTCGGGAGCCGCGACGATCGCCGGACTGCGGCTCGTCGACGGGGAAGGCCGTCCCGCCGCGCGTCTCGAGTCCGGCGCGCCCGCGCGTTTCGTCCTCGAGGTGCGTGCCCCGGCGGGACTCGCGGACT
>JBKJVY010000302.1:0-3021 GCA_046717185.1 Thermoanaerobaculia bacterium | reverse complement strand
ACGACTTCGCGGTGCCGTTCGTCTGCGGCTGCCGGAACCTGGGAGAGGCGCTGCGCCGGATCGGAGAGGGCGCGGCGATGATCCGCACGAAGGGGGAGGCGGGCACGGGCGACATCGTCCACGCCGTCCGGCACTTGCGCGAAGTCCACCGCGACATCCGCAACCTGACGCTCATGGGAAAGGACGAGCGGATGCGGGAGGCAAAGCGCCTCCAGGCGCCGTTCGAGCTCGTCGAGCAGGTCGCGGAGACCGGGAAGATGCCGGTGCCGAACTTCGCCGCGGGAGGCATCGCGACTCCGGCGGACGCCGCACTCTGCATGATGCTCGGCGCGGAAGCGATCTTCGTCGGATCCGGGATCTTCAAGTCGGACGATCCGGAGCGGCGCGCGCGCGCGATCGTGAAAGCGACGACCCACTGGCAGGACGCGCAGGCGCTCATCGAGGCGGAGGAGTCGCTCGGCGCCGGCATGAAGGGGATCGACGCCGCGAGCCTGCCCGAGGAAGCGCGGATGCAGGGGAGAGGGTGGTGAGTTGCGTCGTCATCCTGAGCCCTTCGCTTTTGGCTGTCATCCTGAGCGCAGCGAAGGATCCCCTGCTAAAAAGCGGGGGATTCCTCGTCGCTTCGCTCCTCGGAATGACAGTAAGACGGCTCTCGGGATGACCAGCCCAATGAAAGGTATCGCCGTACTCGCTCTCCAGGGGGACTTCGCGGCGCACGGGCGGAGGCTCGCGGAGATCGGGCTCGACTCGTTCGAGGCGCGCAAGCCCGGGGAGCTCGACCGAGCCGCGGGGCTCGTCCTGCCGGGAGGGGAGTCCACCACGCTCTGGAAGTTCTTCGAGTCCGCGCCCTGGGAGGACGCGATCCTCCGGTTCGCCGCGAGCGGACGGCCGGTGCTCGGCACGTGCGCCGGAGCGATCTTGCTTGCCCGCGAGGTCACGAACCCGGCCCAGAAGGGGCTCGGCGTCCTCGACATCGCGGTCGAGCGCAACGCCTACGGCCGGCAGGCGGACTCGTTCGTCGGTGAGGTCGAAGCGCCGTCGCTCGGCGGACGGCTGCCCGCCGTTTTCATCCGGGCGCCGAAGATCCGCCGCGTGGGAGATCGCGTCGAGGTTCTCGCGACGCGCGAAGGCGAGCCCGTGCTCGTGCGGCAGGCTAACGTCGTCGCGGCGACGTTCCACCCGGAGCTGACTCCCGATACGAAAATTCACGACCTGGCATTCGAGGCGGTCCGCGCCGAGCGGAGGAGCGCTTGAGCGCCGCGGCGACCGTTCGCACCGAGACTCTCGAGGGCGGGATCGTGCTCCTCACGCTCGACCGCCCGCGAGCGAACGCCTTCGCCCCGGCGTTCGTCGCCGAGCTCTTTCGCGCCGTGGTCGCCGCTTCGGAGGCGCCCGCGCTCGTGATCGCGTCTTCACAGAAGCTCTTTTCGGCCGGATGGGACCTCCCGATCGTGCGCGCGCTCCGCCGCGAGGAGATGCAGGCGTTCGTCGGCGGATTCTGCGGGCTCGTCCGGGAGCTGTTCACGTTCCCGGCGCCGGTCGTCGCGGCGTTGCCCGGCCACGCAATCGCCGGAGGGTTGATCCTGGCGGTCACTGCGGATGAACGGATCGCCGCGGAAGGAAAAGGGGAGCTGGGGCTTTCCGAAGTCGCGCTCGGCGTGCCGATCCCGCGGGCGTGCTACGAGGTTTTCCGCCACGTGGTCGGAGACCGTGGCGCGGAACGCCTCGCCGCCGCCGGCGACAACGTCACGGTCGCGCGGGCCTGCGAGATCGGGCTCATCGACCGCATCGTCCCCGCCGAAGACCTCTTGACGGCGGCCGTCGAGCGCGCTCGGCAGCTCGCGGGCCGTTCGCGCGCCGCCTACGCCGAGATCAAACGCGTCGCCCGGGCGGACGCACTCTTCCGGTTCGACCGCTCTTTCGACGGCGACCCGTTCCTCGACTTCTGGTTCTCCGACGAGGCGCGCCGCAGGGCCGACGCGCTCGTCGTCCGATTGACCAAAAAGAGTTGACGTTCGCGGTCGAGGACGTGCTCGACGCCCTCGAGATCTCTCGCGAGGAACCGTCGCACCGGTTTCTCGACCGCCTCTTCCACCGTTTCAACGCGCGCGTCCCCTTCGAGAGCGCGTCGAAGATCCTCCGCAACGCCGACGTCCCCGACCCGGCGGAAAAGCCCCGGGTCCCGGACGTTTTCTGGGGAGACTTCCTGGAGAAGGGAACGGGCGGGACGTGCTATGCGCGGGTCGCCGCGTTCGACGCACTCGTGTCCGGCCTCGGGTTCTCGACCCGCAAGGTGCTCGGACGTGTGGAAAAGGACTTCGATCACGCCGCGCTCCTCGTTTCGACCGACGGGAGGGAGTGGATCGCCGACGTCGGCTTTCCGCTCCCTGCCCTTCTGCCGGCCGGTGGGGGAGAGGTCGAGACGGAGATCGCGGCCGTGTCGGCGACGGAGACGGAGCGCGGCGTCCTCGTCCGGTTCCTCTCCGGCGTTCCCGACGGCCCGCGGCGGCTCGAGATCTTTCGCGCGCCCGTCCCGGACGAGGAGTTCCTCGCCCATTGGCGGTCCACGTTCCGTCCCGATTCGAAGTTCCTCCGGAACGTCTCGCTCCACCGCCGCGAGGCTTCCCGGGTGATGACGTTCGCACGCGGCGAAGTGAGGATCGACGACCTCCATACGCGCACGCGGATCCCGATCGCGGGAGATCGCCCCGGGAAGCTCGCGGCGCTGTTCGGGATCGAGGAGGACGTCCTGCGCCGCGCGTTCTCGATGACGGGAGATCCGGACCCCGAGAGCGCCGACGCGCGGATCACGGCGTACCTGTCGGTGGACGGATCACCCGACGACGTCTTCCGCGCGATCGCTAGCCCCGAGGGATACGCTGCGCTCATGGAAGGCGTCTCGCAGCCGTCGCCGGGGGAGCCGACCGGAACCGGCTGGCGCGTCCGCCTCGCGCCGCCCGGGGGCCGGAGGCCGGGTTCGAGGAGGACGTGACGCCCGACCCGGGCCGCCGTGCCCTCGAC
>JBKJVY010000301.1:0-4068 GCA_046717185.1 Thermoanaerobaculia bacterium | reverse complement strand
GCGGGAGGAGCGTCCGCAGCCTCGGAACGTCCTCTTCGCGCTCGATCGAAACGAGGCTCGGATCGTGGCGTGCCACCTGCCCGGCGAGCCGGTCGAGCGATCGACCCGCCGCGAGCGCCGCGACGCGGAACCGTTCGGGAAAGGCGCCCACGACGTCGAGGGCCGCCCGGCCGATCGACCCGGTCGAGCCCAGGATACTGACACTTTTCATCGGCGGCTCGACGCCGCCGGAAGGGAGCAAGCGGCCGTCCGGCAACATCCCATGGCGACTACGCATTGTAAGCGGCTGCCCGATGCCTTCCCTTGCTGAGGCGAGCGGTCGTTACAAGAAGTAACCGATCACTAACAGGAGCACGGGCCCCGCGAAGAGGAGCGAATCGATCCGGTCGTAGAACCCCCCGTGTCCCGGCAGGAAGGTTCCGGAGTCCTTGACGCCCGCGCCCCGCTTCCACAGCGACTCGACGAGGTCACCGAGCTGACCGGCGGAGGAGGCGAGCGCGCCAGCGGCCGCGCCGGCAACGGGACCGAGCTCGGGCACGAGCCACCAGGTCCCGCCCGCCGCGCCGATGAGCGTCCCGCCCACGAGCCCGCCGAACGTGCCCTCCCATGTCTTGTTAGGCGAGACGCGCGGCGCGAGCTTGCGCCGGCCGAAGTTTTTGCCGATGTAGTACGCAAACGAGTCGCATCCCCAGACGATGAGAAAGAGGAAGAGGACCGCTCGCGGCGAGATGAGGCGGAGGTATCCGAGCGCGGTGGCGGGAAGGGCGACCGAGAGGACGCCGAAGACGGTTCCGCTCGCGCCGGCGAGAGCGGAGGCGGGCTCGACACCCGCAAAAAGCGGCGCGAGCGACGCGATGCCCGCGAGAAGGAGAAGCGCAATCCCGATCGTTGCCGCGGACGGTGCGTCGCGAAGCATCGGGAGGGAGAGCGCCGCGAGGCCGCCCGCCAGGCCGACCGTCTTTGCGACGGGGAGGCCGGTTTTCTCCGCCAGCCGGTAGAACTCCCAGAGCGCCGCGAGGGCGATAGCGCCCACGACAACGTGGCAGAGAACCGGAGGGGCGAGAAAAAGACCGGCGAGGATGAGCGGTATCACGACCGCCGCGGCGAGCTCCCTTTTCATGAACTCACGCGGTCAGTAGGGCGCACAGATTCCTCGTCGCTTCGCTCCTCGGAATGACACAAGAGCCTGTCATCCTGAGCGCAGCGAAGGATCCCCCCCTTTTACGCAGGGGATTCCTCGTCGCTTCGCTCCTCGGAATGACAGGCGCTTTTCTGTCATCCCGAGCCCTTCGCCTCTCCTGTCATCCCGAGCGAAGCGAGGGATCTGTGTCCCTCTCGACTGCTACAGCCCTCACCCCGCCGCCCCTCCCGACTCCGCGGCGCGGCCCTCGTCGATCACTCCGCCGTAGCGCCGCTCACGCTTCTGGAAATCGAGGACCGCCTCGAAGAGGTGTCGCTTCCGGAAGTCGGGCCAGAGCGTCGGGGTGACCCAAATCTCGCTGTAGGCGATCTGCCAGAGCAGGAAGTTGGAGACCCGCATCTCTCCGGACGTGCGGATCAGGAGGTCCGGGTCGGGCAGGCCCGCCGTCCCGAGGCGCGAGCCGAGCGTCTCTTCATCGATCTGCTCGGGCGTCAGGCGCCCCGCCGCGACGTCGTGCGCGAGCGAACGGCAAGCGTCGACGATCTCCGTTCGCCCGCCGTAGTTCAACGCGATGTTGAACGTCATGCCGCGGCAGGAAGACGTCGCGGCGAGTCCGCGCGAGAGCTCCTTCTGCACCGATGGGTCGAGCTCGTTCATGCGCCCGACGACCCGGAAGCGGATGTCGTTCTTCAGGAGGTTCGCGAGCTCCTTGTTCAGGTACTCCTTCAGGAGCGACATGAGCGTGACGATCTCGAAGCGCGGCCGCTTCCAGTTCTCGACGGAGAACGCATAGATCGTCAGGGCGTCGAGCTCCAGCCGCGCGCACGTCTCGACAATCTCGCGGACCGACGCGATGCCGGCGCGGTGGCCCTGGACGCGGGGAAAGCCCCGCTGCCGCGCCCAGCGCCCGTTTCCGTCCATGATCACCGCAACGTGGCGCGGAAGGCGCGAGAGATCGAGCTCATCCAGAAGCAGCCGGTCAGCCGAGCCGGGGAGTGCGAGGGCGTCGGGGTCGATCACCGGAAGAGTTTAGATTAGCTATCCGCCGAAAGCTCCCTTTCGTACTCCACCTTCACGAGCGTCAACCCCAACGCCTGCGCCTTCTGAGCGAGGAGGCGACGGTCGCCGGAGGCGAGGATCTCGGCCATTCGCCCGGGCGGGAAGCGGTCCCGGGCGATGTCCGCGAGCAACCCGGCGATCGACCGCACCATCCCGCGCAGGAAGCTGTCGCCCCGAAACCGGGCGCGGATCTCGGCGCCCTCCTCCTCGATCTTCACCGAGTGGAGCGTCCGGACCGAGTCGCCGTCCGGCCGCCGGACGGCGAATGCCCCGAAGTCGCGGCGGCCGGGGAGAAGCGCGGCGGCCACGGCCATGCGCGCGGAGTCGGCGCTCCCGGAAAGGGGCGCGGCGAAGGGAACATCGCGCGGCGCGATGACCTCGGCGCGGCTCCAGCGGTAGAGATACTCCTTCCCGAGCGCGTCGCCGCGGGCGTGAAACCCGGCCGGCGCCGGAGCGACCGCCAGGAGGCGCGCGTCCCACGGGAGAATCGAGTTCACGCCGTCCCGAACCTCGCGAGGGTCACGGACGTTCGACAGGTCGAAGTGGACGACCTGTCCGTCGGCGTGAACGCCCCGGTCCGTGCGCCCGGCGGCGACTGGCCGCACCGGTTCGCCGGCGAAGAGCCCGAGCGCGTGCTCCAGAACCGCCTGGACGGTGCGCGCTGCGTTTCGCTGCATCTGCCAGCCGTGGAAGTCCGTACCGACGTAGGCGAGCACGGCCCGGTAGCGGAAGAGCTCGGGCCTGTCGCTCACTTTCTGACTCCTTCTGCATCGACGAGCGGCTCGGCGTGGGCGCGCCGACGCCACCACAGACTCACGCCCAGAAGCGCCGCGAATGGCACGTACTCGACGAGGAGCACCGTAGACGCACGCCACCCGGGCAGCGGATGGGAGATCGCGTAGGAGAGCGGCGCCGCAAAGGAGAGATAGAGGAAGGCGGGCTCACGGCGTTTCGCCGCGAAGGGCAACACCCATAGCAGGTACCAGGGGTGAAGGGTCGGCGACGCGAGAAGGAGCGCCGCGAGCGACGCGAAGACCGCGCTCTCGAGGTCCCGCTCGCGCGCCGCTATTCCGGCAAGCACTGCGGCGAGCACGAGCGCGAGAAGGACGCGCGCGAAAAAGGCCGCGTAAAAGAAAGGGAAGAGGCCCTGCATCCACGGCGGGTGGTCGAGCCTTTCCTTGATCCGGATGTAAGCCGCCTTCGCGCGCTCGGGAAGGTCGAGCGTCTCGACCGCGCCGGCCACGGCGGGGTACAGGACGGAGTTGAACTCCCAGCGGGTCGCGTACGGGCCGAGCCCGGCCGCGGGCGAGGTGCCGCCCCGCGACGCGAGGCCCCACAGCGTCGCGCCCGCCGCGAGCGCGACGACGGCGAACCGGAGCTTCCCGCGCTTGACGAGCGGGAGCGCGGCCGCGATCGGGACGTACTTGGTGAGCACCGCGGCGGCGAATGCAAATCCCGCCGCGATGTGCCGCCGGCGGCCGAGGTACACGATCGCCGCGAGGAGTAGAGCGACCCCGAGGGAGTCGAGGTGGCCCTGTCCGGCGGTCTCCGTCACCGGCAGGGGGTGAAACGCGTAGAGCGCCGCGGCGAACCCTGCGCCCGCGCCGCCGCTCGCCAGGAGAAGGGCGACGACCGCGACGTCGGCGGCGGCGAAGACCGCCTTGATCGGGATAACGCTCGTTCCCGAGAGCGACGCCCCCGCGCGGAAGGCGGCCTGCGCGACGGGCGGGTAAACCGTCCAGAACTCACCGTGGGCGAGACGGGGCGCGAGATCGGGAAAGAGTCCCGCCGCTCGCGGGTCGTCCGGCGCGAACGCGTAGGGAGATCTTCCGGAAGCGGCGACGCGTCCGTCCCAGAGGTAGCGGTTC
>JBKJVY010000300.1:0-4654 GCA_046717185.1 Thermoanaerobaculia bacterium | reverse complement strand
GCCGGGCTGGGCGGGCAAGAGTGCCTACCTGAAGGGCCAGATCCTCTACCGGATGGCCGAGATGCTCGACGGCCGCGCCGAGAGCTTCCAGAAGCTCCTCCGCGAGTCGCGCGGCGTAACGGCGCCGGCGGCCCGCGCGGAGGTCCGCGCCGCGATCGACCGGATCGTTCACTACGCCGGCTGGTCCGACAAGTACGTCGCGCTCCTCGGCACCGTGAACCCGGTCGCGTCCTCGTACTTCGACTTCTCGGTTCCCGAGCCTATGGGCGTCGTCGGGATCGTGGCGCCCGAGACGCCGGACTTGCTCGGCCTCGTCTCCCACCTCGCCCCGGTGATCGTCGCCGGGAACGCGGCCGTCGTGCTCCTCTCGGAAAAGTACCCGCTCGTCTCGCTCGAGCTCGCGGAGATCCTCGCGACGTCGGACCTGCCCGCGGGCGTGGCGAACCTCCTCTCCGGACGGAAGGAAGAGCTCATCCCGCACCTCGCGCGGCACATGGACGTGAACGCGATCTCCGACGCCGGCGGCGACCGCGCGCTGTCGAAGTCGATCGCCGAGGACGGCGCCGTGAACGTGAAGCGCGTGAAGCGCTACGCGATTGCGGACTACTCCTCGGACGCCGCGCAGGGCCTGGACTTCATCGAAGCGTTCACCGAGACCAAGACGACCTGGCACCCGATCGGGGTGTAGCAGACGCCCGGCGGCCGCCCGAGGGGGTCGTTCCCTCCCGGCCTTTCCACAACTTCTCGACTCCCACTCCCGAGCGCGTTAAAAGACGACTTGAAGGCCCAAGGGGGATTGCATAGAATCTGCCTATCTTTTATGCTTCAGGCATGCGAACGACCCTCGATCTCCCCGAAGACACCCTCGAGAAGGCCCGCCGGGCGGCGAACCTTCGGACGAAGCGCGAGACGGTCATCGCGGGTTTGGAAGAGCTGATTCGAAAGTCCAAGCGCGAGGAATTGCGGGGCCTGGCGGGGCGTATCCGGCTCGACGTCGATGTGCCGCGGTCCCGTGACCGTCACCGGGCGTGAGTCTGGCCGTCGTCGACACTTCGGCGTGGATCAGTTTTTTTCGCGGTGACCCGGCTGCGATCCGGCACATCGATCCGCTTCTCGCCGCAGGATCGGCGGCCGTCACCGGACCGATCGTGGCGGAAGTTCTCTCCGGGGCCGGTTCTCGAGCCGAATTCGACCGTTTGAGAGACCTGTTTCAGGGACTCGATCGCCTGCCCGACCCACCCGAGCTTTGGGAACGAATTGCCGAAGCCCGGTATGCGTTGGCGCGCAAAGGCCACCAAGGGTCGCTCGTCGATCTGTCGATTGCCGTGACGTGTCATGTCGCCGGTGACAAACTTGTGACGTGCGACCGCGACTTTCGCGCGATCGCGAGGGTGATCCCTGTGGAGATCGATTTTTTTGAGTCGGTGAGGCCATGAGTTCACGCGCGGTCGCCCTGCTCGCTGTCGGCGTCCTGCTCGGTATCGCGGCAGGCCTCGGCGGATACACGTTCGTTTACGCACGGGGCGCGTCGTACCTGACCGACGATCCGGCCGCCTGCGCGAACTGCCACGTGATGCAGGAGCAGTACGACGGCTGGATCAAGTCGAGTCACCGGTCGGTCGCCGTGTGCAACGACTGCCACACGCCGCACTCGTTCTTCGCGAAGTACGCGACGAAGGCGCTGAACGGCTACCACCACTCCCACGCCTTCACCTCCGGTGAGTTCCACGAGCCCATCCGGATCAAGCCGCGCAACCTCGCGGTGACCGAGCAGGCGTGCCGGAGCTGCCACGCGGACGTGGTGGAGGCGATCGATCACCCGGGAAGGACCGCCGACCCGATATCCTGCGTGCGATGCCACGACTCGGTGGGACACCTCCGGTGACGACGGACGGGCGGCGACGACGACCGCTCCGGCTCGTCCTCGCGGCGACCGCGGTAGCGATCGTGATTGCCGTGGGCAGCGCGGCGCTGCTCGTGAGCGTCTTCACGCGCAAACAGGAGGCGAGAAACCCCTTCTTCCGTGTCGCGGAGCTGACCGAAGAGACCGTCGATCCCGCGGTCTGGGGAAAGAACTTCCCGTCGCAGTACGACGGCTACCGGCGCACCGTGGACATGGTCCGCACGCGCTACGGCGGGAGCGAAGCGATTCCGCGAACGCCCGGCCAGGCGGACCCGCGGTCGATCGTGTCGCGCTCCCGGCTCGAGGAGGATCCGCGGCTGAAGACGATATGGGCGGGATACGCGTTCGCCATCGACTTCCGCGAGGAGCGCGGCCACGCCTACATGCTGGAAGACCAGACGTTCACGGAGCGGCAGCGCGTGAAAGCGCAGCCGGGCGCGTGCCTGAACTGCCACGCGTCGGTCTACGTCGCGTACAAAAAGCTCGGGGGCGGCGATCTCTTCGCGGGCTTCTCGAAGTTGAATGCGATGCCGTACCCGGAGGCGCGCCGACTCGCTTCTCATCCCGTCGCCTGCATCGACTGCCACGACCCCGAAACGATGCAGCTTCGTGTCACGCGCCCCGCTTTCATCGAGGGGATTCGCGCCCTGAAGGCGTCGCAAGGCGTGCCGGAATGGGACGTCAATCGCGATGCGACCCGCCAGGAGATGCGGGCCTACGTCTGCGGCCAGTGCCACGTCGAGTACTACTTCCAGGGCGCCGACAAACGTCTGACCTATCCGTGGGCGAAAGGCCTGCGGGTCGAGCAGATTCTCGACTATTACGACACGGAGAAGTTCGCCGATTGGACGCACGCCGAGACCGGCGCGCCGGTTCTGAAGGCGCAGCACCCGGAGTTCGAGATGTGGAATCAGGGGATCCACGCACGCTCCGGCGTCTCGTGCGCCGACTGTCACATGCCCTACGCCCGCGAGGGAGCTCTCAAAGTGAGCGACCACCACGTGCGCAGCCCGCTCCTGAACGTCTCACGAGCGTGTCAGACCTGCCACAAGTGGCCCGAGGAGGAGCTGACGGCCCGCGTCCACACGATCCAGGAGCGGACGTTCCAGCTCCGCAACCGGGCGATGGAGGCTCTCGTCGGCCTGATCGGAGACCTGAAGGGCGCGCGCGATCAGGGAAGGAGCGACACGGAGCTCGCCGCCGCACGGAACCTCCAGCGGCATGCCCAGTTCCGCCTCTACTTCATCGCGGCGGAGAACTCGATGGGCTTCCATGCTCCGCAGGAGGCGGCGCGCATCCTTGCCGAATCGATCGACCTCTCACGCCAGGGGCAGATCGCGCTGCGGGATGCCGGCTTCCGGCCGAATCGAAGGTAGTTACTCGTCAGCTTTGCGTCGAGCCAGAGGCCGGGGCTCGACTTCATCGAGGCGTTCACCGAGACAAGACGACCTGGTACCCGATCGGGTTTAGAACGACTTGGGAAGGAATCCCCCTCTACCGCCCCGCGAGCTTTCGGATCTCCGTCTCGTCCAGCCCGTAGTGCAGCCAGTCGTCCGGCTTCGCGCCGAGACGATCGTAGAACTGGATCGCCCGCACGTTCCAGTCGAGCACGGCCCAGTGGAGGCGCCACGCGTTGCGGGCCAGCGCCTCCTGTGCGAGCGCGGCCATCAGTGCTTCGCCGACGCCGCCGCTGCGCGCGGACTCGGAAACGACGAGGTCCTCGAGGTAGAGAAACGGCCGCGCTCGAAACGTCGACCCGGGGGTCTCGTAAAAGAGCGCGATCCCTTCGATCGTGCCGTCCACATCGGCGACGAGCGCTTCGAGCTTTCCGGTGTCGAAGATCCACGAAAGAAGCCGCGCGGCCTCGCCGTCGTCGGGTGGGCGGAGCTTCTCGAAGCGCGCAAGCTCGCGGTCGAGCTCGACGATCCGCGCGCCGTCGCCGCGCACGGCGCGGCGGATGGTTACGGGCATTTCACCCCCTCACCCCGACCCTCTCCCCCAGGGGGAGAGGTAGAAGAGCGGTCACTTCGCGTTGACGACTCGGCCGAAGTCCACGTGGCCGAGGAGCTTCAGCGCTTCGTCGCGGTCCACGTTGGCGCCCTGCGCGAGCACGAGCCGGGCGGGCGATGCAAGGACCGTCACGAGGGTCGTCGGGTTCGATCCCGACCGGTCCGTCACTGCGAAGGCGGCCAGCCCGCCGACCTTGACCTCCTTCGCCTCCACGCCCGGCGCGCGCGCCGCTTCGGCAACCGCCTTCCGTATCGCGCCCGCGAGGTCCTTTCCGGAGCCGTAGTCCTGCACCACGAGCCGGAACTGCTTCACGGACGTCGGGCTCTCGATCCGCTGGAAGAAACGCGAGACCTCGGTGTAGAGCCCCATCTCGTTCTCGTCCGTGTCGGGAAGCGGATCCCGCGGCGCCGCGGCGTAGCCGGGAAGCGTCGCCGGCAGACCGTCCTTGAGCGAGAGCGGCCAGACCGTCTTGCCCGGAGCGGCGTCGAGACCCGATGACGCGAGCGTGAGAGCCGCGGCAAGAATGACCCTAAGTCCCATGAACAAAGAATAACGCCTGAGAACCGGCGGCTGAGAACTGAGAACTTCTCGGGGTACACTCCCCCGACAGTCCTGCTCCTATGGACGAGGCCTCCCGTGCGCGGATTCGCGTCTTTTTGAACGACCCCGCGGCGCGCGGGCAGCTCGCGGTGCCTTCGGAGCCCCCTCTCGAAACCGAGCGCCATCCGTGGGGTTTCCGCG
>JBKJVY010000299.1:0-2646 GCA_046717185.1 Thermoanaerobaculia bacterium | reverse complement strand
GGCTCGCGCACGGTCTCCCCGGCGATCGCGAAGATGCCGCGCCCGCCGGACGAGCCGATCTCGTTGTAGCCCTCCTGACGGAGGCGAGCGGACGCCTCGTCGTCGGAAAGCCCTCTCAGACTCGTCGGGTCAGTCAGACTGGAGTCCTTACTGAGTGACAATGGCAGCTCGATCGGTTGCGCGCTGATGCATTCGCATCATGCCGCCGCGCGAATCGATGGAAAGAATGTTCTCGAACGGAGATGCAGCAAATGAATACCACGGTCGTCGATCTCGAGCGAGAAGTCCAAGCAACGCAGAAAACGATGAAGGCCTTCGTCATGCACCGCATCGGCGAAACCGGAGTGATGGACAAGCCGCTGCCCGAAATCGGACCCGGTGACGCGCTCATCCGGACGACGGCGGCGCTGATCTGCACCTCCGACGTCCACACGGTGGGTGGAGCGATCGGCGACCGAACCGACCGGACGCTCGGACACGAAGCGGTCGGCGTGATCGAAAGGCTCGGTGGCGACGTTCGGGGCTTCTCGGTCGGCGATCGCGTCGTCGTCGGGGCGATCACGCCGTGCTGGCGCTGTGAGAACTGCCAACGCGGTTTTTCGTCCCAGTGCGGCGGCGCCCTCGGGGGGTGGAAGTTCGCCAACGTCAAGGACGGCACCCTCGCGGAGTATTTTCACGTCAACGACGCCGAGGCGAACCTCGCTCCCATTCCGGAAGCTCTGCCCGACGAGAAGGCCGTCTATGCCTGCGACATGATGAGCACGGGGATCGCGGCCGCGGAGAACGCTGCGATTCCAGCGGGCGGAACGGTCGCGGTCTTCGCCGCGGGGCCCGTGGGGCTCATGGCGATTGCCGGCGCGAAACTGCTCGGCGCCGGCTACGTCATCGCCGTGGAGTACGTCGGGAAAAGGCAGGACTTCGCTCGCTACTACGGGGCAGACGACGTGGTAGGGGACCCGCGCCTGGATGCCGCTGCTGAGATCTTGAAGCGCACGGACGGGCGAGGCGTCGACTCGGCGATCGAAGCCCTCGGCAGCCCGGAGACGTTCGCGAGCTGCGTGAAAGTCACCCGTCCCGGAGGAACCATCTCGAACGTCGGCTATCACGGTCACGGGGAGACCGTGCCGATCCCGCGGCTGGAGTGGGGCGTCGGCATGGCGGAGAAGACGATCCGGACGGCGCTCTGTCCCGGCGGGCGAGTCCGCATGGAGCGGATGCTGCGACTTCTCCAGAAGGGGCGGATCGACCCCACTCCGCTGACCACGCACAGGTTTCCGTTCTCCGACATCGAACGGGCATTTCATATGATGTCGAGGAAAGAGGACGGCATCATCAAACCGCTCATCCTCTTCTGAGGCGGCGCATCGGAGATCGGAGAGACGATGCTCGGACAGCTCACTCCGGAAGAGATCGAGCAGCTTCTCTCTTCCGAGATCACGGGCCGCATCGGCTGTCACGCGGATGGGCGCACGTACGTCGTTCCGATCACGTACGCGTATCACTCCGGCAACGTCTACTGCCACAGCGCCGAAGGCCAGAAAGTCCGGATGATGCGGACGAGCCCGGACGTCTGCTTCGAGGTCGACCGCGTCAAGGACGTCGGCAACTGGAAGAGCGTCGTCGCAAACGGCCGGTTTGAGGAGCTCGGCGGCCACGAGGCGCTCGCGGCGATGGACGTTCTCATCGCCCGCTTCGCCGCGATCGAGCGCGCGCAGGACCCGCCTTCTTCGTACGTTCTCCGGGCTTCGGAGGCGGAATCCCCGCGAGCCGACGGCCGCCCGATCGTCCTCTTTCGCCTTCGACTGATCGAGAAGACCGGGAGATTCGAGCGAACAAACCCTTGACGGGCTTGTCTGCTTTTCCATAGGTTGCCGACAGTGCAGCAGCGTCCGGAGGTTCGGAACCTCGTTCTCGGGACCCTGTCGTTCGGCGTCTGCTTCGCGGCGTGGGGAGCAATCGGCGCGTTCGCCCCGCGTTTCCGACAGATCCTCCACCTCTCCGCGACGGAGACGGCGTTGCTGGTCGCGATCCCGGTCCTTCTGGGAGCGCTCGCCCGCATCCCGATGGGAATGCTCGCCGACCGGTTCGGCGGCCGCGCCGTCTTCACGGCACTGCTCGCTTTTTCGGCCGTTCCGATTCTGCTGGTTCCGGCCGCGACCACCTACCGGGAGCTCCTCGCGCTCGCCTTCCTGGGAGGAATGGCCGGCTCCTCGTTCGCGGTCGGAGTCGTGCACGTCGCGCGCTGGACCGCGCCGGAGCGGCAGGGGACCGCGCTCGGTCTCTACGGCCTCGGGACGATCGGACAATCGGCCGCGGTATTCCTCGGCCCGGCGCTCGCCGCCCGGATCGGCATGCCGGCCGTCTTCCGAGGGCTGGCCGTTCTGCTCCTGATCTGGGCCGTCGTTTTCGCGGTCGCCGCTCGCGATGCTCCCGGAGCGCGAGGAGGGGCCGGGTTCGGAGCGATGATCCACCTCCTGCGCCGGGAGCGGCTCGCGTGGGTCCTCGCGCTCTTCTATTTCCTGACGTTCGGAGGATTCGTCGCATTTTCGATCTACCTGCCGACGCTGCTGAAGGACGAGTTCGGTCTTTCCGCCGCCGACGCCGGGTTCCGCGCCGCGGGTTTCGTGGTGCTGGCGGCCATCCTGC
>JBKJVY010000298.1:0-11898 GCA_046717185.1 Thermoanaerobaculia bacterium | reverse complement strand
GTCGCGGGCGAGTACGCCCCCTGAACCGGCGGCGAAGCGAGCAGAAGAAGAACGGCCAGACCCGTGGTCGCGAGAAGGCGGCGGCTCATGGGGACCTCCTGTTGAGGAAAGGACGACTGTGGCGAGGGGGAGGTTTACAGCCGTGAGAGGTGAGATGTGATCGGTGAGTAGATGGTGCCGTCGGCCGGACTCGAACCGGCATGGGTTACCCCATACGCCCCTCAAACGTACGTGTCTACCAATTCCACCACGACGGCACGTTTACGGACTGGCGGGTCCTCCCGGGGGGTTGGCGGGCGCAGGCGCGGGCGCGGGTGGCGAGGAGGTTCCGGGCTGCCCCGTGGCCGGAGCGGAGGTTCCCGGCTGCGCGGGAGCCGGAGCGACCGCGCCGGCCGGCCGCGGCGCCGCGGGAACGGGCGCCTTCTCGGTCGCCGCCTTCGCCGGAAGCGTCCGGACGACGGACGAGCGAGGCCGCGCCTCGAGCAGCGTGAGAGCAAGCGCCAGGACGATGAATCCGACGAACGCGCCGGTCGTCAGCCTGTGGAGGAGCGTCGTCGCTCCGCGCGCGCCGAACGCCGTCTGGCTGCCGCCTCCGCCGAACGCGCCGGCAATGTCCGCACCTTTCCCCTGCTGGAGGAGCACCACCAGGATCAAGAAAAAGCAGACAAAGATGTAGACCACAACCAGGGCGATGTAGGCAATTTCCACCGGACCTCCCGCCAAAAAGGGCGGTGAGTCTACAGAGGCCGGGCGGGCCGGTCAAGCCGCGCCGGCACGCGCGATCGCGGCGAAAGCGCCCGCGTCGAGGCTCGCGCCGCCGACGAGAAAGCCGTCTACTCTGTCGCTCCCGAGGAGGTCGGCCGCGTTGCCGGGCTTCACCGAGCCCCCGTAGAGAACCCTCAGGTCGCGGCGCGTGGGAAGGAGCTCGACAATGCGCGCGGCGGCCAGTGCCGCGTCCCGGGGCGTGGCGGCGAGGCCGGTCCCGATGGCCCACACCGGCTCGTACGCGATGACGAGGGGCTCGGCCGCGGGGTCGTCCGCGAGCGTCTCGAGCTGCCGGGCGAGTGTCGCGTCGGTCGAGCCGGATTCGCGCTCCTCGCGCGTCTCTCCGACGCAGTAGATCGGCACGAGCCCGCACTCCCGCGCCCGCGCGAGCTTGCGGGCGAGCTTCGGTCCGTCCTCGCCGAAAAGCGCGCGGCGTTCCGAGTGGCCAACGAGAACGTAGCGGCAACCCGCGTCCGCGATCATCTCGCCCGAGATCTCCCCGGTGAACGGGCCAGCGGCGTGCTCGGAAAGGTTCTGGCCGGCAAGCGACCACCTTCCGTGCGGGTCGCGCGCGGCGTCGATCGCGGTGAACGGCGGCGCGACGACGATCTCCGTACCGGGAATCCCGGCGCCGATCCTCGCGCCGAGGTCCTCCGCGTACGCGCTCGCCTGACCGCGCGTCATGTGCAACTTCCAGTTCGCGACGAAGAGGTTCATGTCGGCATGGCCGTCAACGCGGTGCTGGTCTCTCTGTCATTCCGAGGCCGAAGGCCGAGGAATCTGGGCCCGGATCCCTCGCGGAGCCTGCCCTGAGCGGAAGAGCGAAGTCGACAGAGACACAGATCCCTCGCCTTGCTCGGGATGACAGGGCGGGGCGAAAGGCTCGGGATGACAGCCAAGGCGAAAGGCTCGGGATGACAGGGGGAGCGAAGGACTCGGGATGACGGACGGGACGAAGGGCTCCGCGCGACGCGAGGGCGTTCATGCGAGCGCGTCGATTCCGGGCAGCTTGCCGGTCGCAAGAAACTCGAGCGCCGCGCCTCCGCCCGTCGAGACGTGAGTGAAGCGATCGGCGACCCCCGCCTCCTGGACGGCCGCGACGCTCTCGCCGCCGCCGACGACGGTGACGGCGTCCGACTCCGCGAGCAGGAGCGCGAGCGCGCGGGTGCCCTTGTCGAACGGGGGTTTTTCGAAGACGCCGAGCGGCCCGTTCCAGAAAATCGTCCGCGCGTCGTCGAGCAGCCGCTCGAACTGCTCGAGCGTCTGCCGCCCGACGTCGAGCGCCATGGCGTCCGGAGGGATCTTCGAAATGCCGACAGTTCGCGCGTGAGCTCCGTCGTCCGGCGAGCGCGCGACGACGAAGTCCGTGGGGAGGGCGATCTCCTTCTGGTTGGCGCGGCAGAAGTCGAGGATCTCGCGCGCGACGGGGACCTTGTCCTCCTCCAGAAACGATTTCCCCACCGAAAGACCGATTGCCCGCACAAAGTGATTCGCCATGCCGCCGCCGAGGAGCAGCGTGTCCGCTCGGCGCGCGAGGACGCGCAGCGTATCGATTTTCCCGGAGATCTTCGCGCCGCCGAGGATGGCCGCGAACGGCCGCTCCGGGTCGAGGAGCCGGGAGAGCTCGCGGACCTCCTTTTCGAGAAGGAGTCCGGCGCCTTTCACAGAGACGAGCGTCGGCACGCCGGTTACCGAGGCGTGGGCGCGATGGGAGGACCCGAAGGCGTCGTTGACGTAGACGTCCGCGAGCGCTGCGAGGCGCTTTGCGAACTCCGGGTCGTTCGCCTCTTCGCCTTCGTGGAATCGGAGGTTTTCGAGGAGGAGGACGTCTCCGGGCGGGAGATTCCGCACGAGATCTTCGACCTCCGGCCCCACGCAGTCGTCGGCGAAGCGGACGGGACGCTGGAGAAGCCGGGCGAGCTCGACCGCGACGGGGGCGAGCGACAGCTCCGGCTTGCGCGTGCCCTTCGGCTTCCCGAGGTGCGACGCGCAAACGACGCGCGCACCCCGTCCCAGGGCGTGCCGGATCGTCGCAAGCGTCCCGGCGATCCGCGTGGCGTCGGCCACCCGGCCGCCATCGAGCGGAACGTTGAAGTCCGTTCGGAGGAAGACTCGCTTTCCTTCGACGGGCAGGTCGGCGATCGACTTCACGGGAGGAGTCTATTTGTAACGCCGATAGAATCGCCGGATGCTTCGTCGGGCGGCCGCCGTCGTTCTCTCCCTGCTCGTCCTGGCCGGTCCGGCCTCCGGGGCGGGCCCCCCCCAGGTCGCCATCGGCCGGGGCGGCGCCGTCGCCGCGGCCGAAGAGAACGCGGCGAAGGCGGGGATCGACATCCTCCGCCGGGGCGGCAATGCGGCCGACGCGGCGGTCGGGCTCGCGTTCGCGCTCGCCGTAACCTGGCCGGAGGCGGGCAACATCGGCGGGGGCGGTTTCTGGATCTCGCGCGACGCGAAAGGCCGGACGCTCGTGGTCGACTTCCGCGAGACGGCTCCACGAACGGCGCGGCGGGACCTCTTCGTCAAGCCGGGCCCGGGAGGCGAGCCCCCGTCCTCGACGGAGGGCCCGTTCGCATCGGGAGTGCCCGGTTCCGTGCACGGCCTCTGGCGCGCGCACCGCGCCGCCGGGCGGCTGCCGTGGAAAACAGTCGTCGACCCGGCCGTCCGCCTCGCCCGGGATGGCTTCGTCGTAACGGAGACTTTCTCGCAATCGATCGGGAAAACCCGCGCGCGTCAGCGGCTCTCCGCCGACCCGGAGACGGCCTCGATCTTTCTGCCCGGAGGCGCGTCCCCCGTGCCGGGAACGGTATTCAAGCAACCGGCTCTCGCGCAAACGCTCGAAGCGATCCGCGACCGGGGCGCCGACGGGTTCTATCGGGGACGGGTTGCCCGCGAGATCGAAGAGGGACAGAAGCGGTCCGGAGGTCTCATCACGCGCGGCGACCTGGCGCTTTACTCCGCGAAGATCCGGCGGCCAGTCCGGTTCCGGTTCGCAGCCGCGGACGTCTTCACGACGCCCGCCCCGTCGTCCGGCCCCGTGCTCGCCGAGATGGCGATTCTCGCCCGGCACGTCGGACTCGAGAAGCTGAAGCGCCGCGACACGACCACCGCCCACTACCTCGCGGAGATCGAGAAGCGAGCGTTCCGCGACCGGAACCGCTATCTCGGCGATCCCGCGTTTCCAGGAGTCCGCGAGCGGCTCTTTACAGATCCGGCGAGGTTGAAACGGATCGCCGCCTCGATCCATCCGTCACGCGCGACGCCCTCGGAGGCGCTCCGCGCTCGCCCGGGCGAGCGGGTCTCGACGACGCACTTCTCCGTCGTGGACGGGACGGGGGGCGCGGTCGCGGTGACGACCACGCTCAACGACTCGTTCGGCAACGCGCGCGTGGCGCCGGGCCTGGGCTTCCTTCTGAACAACGAGATGGATGACTTCGCGACCGCGCCCGGAAAGCCGAACCTCTACGGGCTCATCCAGGGCAGCGTCAACGCCGTCGCGCCCGGGAAGCGCATGCTCTCCGCGATGTGCCCCTCGATCGCTGTCGTCGGGAACCGGAACGTCCTCGTCTGGGGAACTCCCGGCGGCTCGACGATCCCGACGACGAACTTCCAGGTCCTGCTCGGCGTCCTCCTCCGGCGCGAATCGCTCGAGGCGGCGGTTGCCGCCCCTCGCTTTCACCAGCAGGACTTCCCCGACAAGATCCAGATCGAGCGCCAGCGTTTCGACCCGAACTGGGTCGAGGCCCTCCGCCGGCTCGGCCATACGGTCGAGGAGCGGGAGCCCGACAAGGACCCCATCGGACGCGTTCACGCGATCGCGCGCCGCCGCGACGGCGCGTGGAACCCGGTGGCCGATCCTCGAGGCGGCGGAGTCGCGCTCGTCGTCACGGAGTCCCGTTGAGCGAAATCTTCCTTCCCGTCTACCGCGACGGCGCGGTGCTGAAAATGCTCGACCAGAGGCTCCTTCCCGCGCAGGAGGTCTGGCTGACGTTCGAGAAGCCCTCCGAGGTCGCGCTGGCGATCCGGGAGATGGCGGTCCGCGGGGCACCGTCGATCGGAGTCGCGGCCGCATACGGAGCGGCGTTCGCGATGCGCAGCGGCGCGACGACGACGCCGAAAGAGCGATTCGACACCGCGCGCAACGTGCTCGCCGCGACGCGGCCGACCGCCGTGAATCTCTTCGCCGCGCTCAGGCAGATGGAGGCGCGCTTCGAGGAGTCCGCGCACCTCCCGCCGGACCGGATCGAGGCGGCGCTTCTCGCGGAAGCCGACGCGATCGCGGACGAGGCTCTCGACTCCTCGCGGAGGCTCGGAAAGTACGGCGCGGAGCTGATCGCGGGGGGCTCGACGGTGCTGACCCATTGCAACGCCGGCGCTCTGGCGACCGGCGGCTACGGAAGCGCTCTCGGCATCGTGCGCGCGGCCGTCGAGTCGGGAAAGGCGATCCGCGTGCTGGCTCCGGAGACCCGGCCGTTTCTCCAGGGGTCGCGGCTGACGGCGTGGGAGCTCGCTCGCGACGGGATCCCCGTCGACATCATCACGGACGGGATGAGCGGTCACTACCTCGCCCGTGGCGAGGTGGCCGCGGTCGTCGTCGGCGCCGACCGGATCGCGGCGAACGGCGATGCCGCGAACAAGATCGGCACGTACACGCACGCCGTGCTCGCAAAGGAAAACGGCGTCCCGTTCTACGTCGCCGCCCCGACGACGACGATCGACCTCGCCTGCCCGGACGGCTCGGCGATCCCGATCGAGGAGCGTTCCGCCGACGAGGTCCTGTTTTTTGCGGGGCACCCGGTCGCGCCGCCCGGCGTCGGAGCGAGGCATCCGGCGTTCGACGTCACGCCCGCAAAATACATCGCGGCGATCGTGACCGAGGAGGGAATCTGCCGCCCCCCGTACGGGGAGTCGCTCGCGGCGGCGGTCCAAGCCGCCGAAGTAGCGCGCCGAGCACGATCCCTGACCCGGCCATAGGTCGATCTGGCTATAATGGCGTCATGAGAAACGCCAGAATCTCCGAGTTGCGGGACCGGCTCTCGGAGTATCTCGCGCGGGTCCGCAAGGGCGAGACGGTGATCGTATACGACCGCGATACGCCGATCGCGCGAATCGATCCGATCGCGCCGGCTGCGGGCGACGTACCCGAATGGGTGCTCGAAGCCTATCGGCGAGGAATCGCGACGCCGCCCAGGATCCGGGACGGTAAGAGGATTCCGCCTCCAATGAAAGTGACTGAACCGCTCGGTCTACTCGAAGCTCTTCTCGAAGAACGGCGGACCGGACGATGAGGTTCTGGGACTCATCGGCAGTTCTCCCATTGCTTCTTGATGAAGGCCGTTCGGCCGACGTTCGCACTTTGTACGAGGGTGATGCCGGGCAGGCGGTCTGGTGTCTCACCGAAGTCGAAGTCGCGTCGGCGATTGCGAGAAGAGTTCGTGACGGGATGAGCACCGTTAGCGAGAACGCCGCGCGATCGCAGCTCGAGGCCCTGAGCGCGCGGTGGGACGAAGTTACCTCTCTGGAGAGTGTGAGGGCCCGCGCTCTTCGCGTGCTGGGCACTCACGGTCTTCGTGCGGCAGACGCTCTTCAGCTCGCTGCCGCTCTGCTCTTCTGCGACGAACGCACGGAGACTCTGCCTTTCGTCTGCCTCGACGACCGCCTCGCCGATGCGGCGCGGCGAGAACGCTTTCCCGTACTCCCCTGACCATGCTCGTCCTCGGAATCGAGACCTCCTGCGACGAAACGTCCGTTGCCGTCCTCGACGGCGAGGGACGGGTTCGCTCGAACGTCGTCTCCTCCCAGCTCGCGGCGCACGCGCCGTATGGCGGGGTCGTCCCGGAGATCGCGGCGCGCGCGCACCTGGAGAACCTGCCGGTTGCGTTCGAGCAGGCACTCGCCGAGGCGGACGCGGACGTCGCCGGAATCGACCTCGTCGCCGCAACGGCCGGTCCCGGCCTCATCGGAGCCCTTCTCGTGGGGCTCTCGGCCGGCAAGGCGCTTGCGTTCGCGCGGGGCGTGCCCCTCGTCCCCGTCAACCACCTCGAAGGGCATCTCTTCTCCGCGTTCCTGCGAGAACAGGGTGAGAGCGCCCTCCCCCTCGACTTCCCCTTCCACGGGCTCGTCGTCTCCGGCGGGCACTCGGAGCTCGTCCGGGTCGAGCCCGACCGGATCGTTCCGATCGCGCGCACCCGCGACGACGCGCCCGGCGAGGCGTTCGACAAGGTCGCCCGTCGCGCGGGCCTCGCGTACCCGGGCGGGCCGGTCGTCGACCGCATCGCGGCCCGCGGTAACGGGAATCGTTACCCCCTTCCGATCGGCCGGCCGGGCGACGGCTCGAACGACTTCTCCTTTTCGGGCCTGAAGTCCGCGATGATCCGCGAGCTCGGCAAGCGGGGAGTGACGGGCACGCCGCTCGACCCGGACTCCCTCGACCCGGACCTCGTCGACCTCCTCGCCTCCTTCCAGCGTTCGATTGTCTCGGCGCTCCTGGAGCGGGTCGAGGCCGTTCACCGGACCGACGGAATCCGTGCGCTCGCCCTGTCCGGCGGAGTGGCCGCCAACTCCGAGCTGCGGCGGACGTTGACGGAGTGGGGCGAAGCTCGCCGCGTCCGCGTCCTGCTCCCGGCGCCCGGCTACACGACCGATAACGCCGCGATGATTGCGTGGGCCGGCCTTCTGCGATTCCGGCGCGAGGGAGCCCCGCCTCCGGACGCCGCGCGCGCGCGGTCCCGCTGGCCGCTCGGAACGAACGGGAGCTCCGCGCCGTGACCGACCGGCGTCTCATCCGCAACTTCTCGATCGTCGCGCACATCGACCACGGCAAGACCACGCTCTCCGACCGGATCCTGCAGCGGTGCGGCGCCGTCGCCGAGCGGGAGATGCACGAGCAGATGCTCGACGACATGGAGCTCGAGCAGGAGCGCGGCATCACGATCAAGGCGCGGGCGGTGACCCTGCGCTACACCGCGCGCGACGGCGTCGAGTACGTTCTGAACCTCATCGACACGCCGGGCCACGTGGACTTCTCCTACGAGGTCTCGCGGTCGCTCGCCGCCTGCGAGGGGGCCGTGCTCGTCGTGGACGCGACGCAGGGCGTCGAGGCTCAGACGCTCGCGAACGCGTACCTCGCGATTCACAACAACCTGACGATCGTGCCGGTGATCAACAAGATCGACCTGCCCTCAGCCGAGCCCGAGAAGGCCCGCGAGCAGATCGAGCAGGTCGTCGGCATCCCCGCCGACGACGCGGTCCTGACGTCCGCGAAGATGGGGATCGGCATCGAAGAGCTACTCGAGCGGATCGTGCGCGACGTGCCGCCGCCGGAGGGCGACCCCGCGGCGCCCCTGAAAGCGCTCCTCTTCGACTCCTGGTACGACCCTTACCGCGGCGTCACGTCCCTCGTACGGATCTTCGAAGGCACATTGAAGCCGAAGAGGAAGATCCAGGCGATCGGCACGGGTCTCGTGTCGGAGGTCGAGGAGGTCGGGATCTTCACGCCGGGGCGGCAATCGGTACCGGAGCTCTCCGTCGGCGAGGTGGGCTTCGTCTGGGCGAACATCAAGGACCTGCACACGACCCGCATCGGCGACACCATCACGGAGCTCGGGCGCCCGACGGCGGAGGCGTTTCCCGGGTTCGCGGAGGCGAAACCGATGGTCTTCGCCGGGCTCTTCCCGACCGACGCGGACGACTATGCGAACCTGCGCGACGCGATGGAGAAGCTGCGGCTGAACGACGCGTCGTTCACCTTCCTGCCGGAAAGCTCGACTGCGCTCGGATTCGGCTTCCGCTGCGGGTTCCTCGGTCTGCTGCACATGGAGATCGTGCAGGAGCGGCTCGAGCGGGAGTTCGACCTCCACCTGATCACGACGGCGCCGGGGGTCAACTACCGGGTCACTCTGACCGACGGCGAAGTCCTCGACCTCGTGAACCCGAACCACCTGCCTCCCGAGTCGCGGATCGATCGGATGGAGGAGCCTTACATCGCCGCGACGATCATCACCCGCGACGACTTCCTCGGCGGCCTTCTGAAGCTGTGCGAAGACCGGCGCGGAGCGCAGAAGTCGATGGAGTACCTCTCCGCCAACCGGGTCGTGCTCTCCTACGAGTTTCCGTTGAACGAGGTGGTCCTCGACTTCTACGACAAGCTGAAGAGCGTGTCGAAGGGGTACGCGTCGTTCGACTACGAGTTCGCCGGCTATCGCGAGGGGGACCTCGTGAAACTCGACATTCTCGTCAACGGCGAGGCGGTGGATGCCCTGTCCATCATCGTCCACCGGGAAGAATCGGCCCCCAGGGGAAGGTTGCTCGCGGCGAAGATGAAGGAGATCATCCCCCGCCAGATGTTCGAGGTTGCGATCCAGGCGGCAATCGGCTCGAAGATCATTGCGCGCGAGACAGTCCCCGCGATGCGCAAAAACGTGATCGCGAAGTGCTACGGGGGCGACATCACCCGGAAGCGCAAACTCCTCGAAAAGCAGAAAGAGGGGAAGAAGCGGATGAAAAGAGTCGGGCGCGTTGACATCCCACAGGACGCGTTTCTCGCCGTGCTGAAGGTCGAATGAGCGAGCGCGCGAGCGAGGAAGCTGGTCGGAAGCCCGTGAAGCACTCGTCGGCGCGGGAGTGGTACGAGTCCCTGCTCGTCGCCGGCATCTTCGTGCTGTTCGTGCGGACGTTCGTCGTCCAGACTTATCAGGTGCCCACCGGCTCGATGGAGAAGACCATCCTCGTCGGCGACCATCTGCTCGTCAACAAGTTCGCCTACGCGCCGAGGCTCGAAGGGTGGGCCCGGCTCCTCCCGTACCGCGACGTCCATCGCGGCGACATCATCGTCTTCAAGAAACCGGGGGACGACGTCAATCCCGGGAACGTCCTCGTCAAGCGCGGCATCGCCGGGCCGGGGGACACCGTCGTCGTGCGGGACAAGGCGCTCTGGGTCAACGGGCAGCCCGCGGACGGACCCCACGTCGAGCACAGCGACCCCGAGGTCTACCCGAACGATCCGGCGATCCCGGACATGGCGCGCCGGCGCGATCAGTTCGGGCCCGTCGTCGTGCCGCCGGGATCGTGGTTCGGCATGGGCGACAACCGCGACAACTCCCTCGATAGTCGGTACTGGGGCGCGATCCCGCGCGAGAACATCTTCGGGAGGCCGACCATCCTCTACTGGTCCTACGAGGCGGAGCCGAACTCGCACGTCTGGCGCGGTCCGACGGCCAAGCTCCGGCAGCTCGCCGACGTGGCGCTCCACTTCTTTTCGCGGACGCGATGGAACCGGATGTTCCGCCTCGTGCGCTGAGCGGCGAGCCGGACCCCGTCTCGCCACTCGACGCGACGGAGAAGGCCGCGCGCTCCGATCCCGCCGTCACTCGAGCGAGAAGGACGCGACCGCGCGAATACCTCCAGGCGATCCTCGTCGCCGTGATCTTCGCCCTCTTCGTGCGGACGTTCCTCTTCCAGGCATTTCAGGTCCCGAGCTCTTCGATGGAACGGAACATCCTCGTGGGCGATCACCTGATCGTCAACAAGTTCCTCTTCGCCTCGACCCGGGGCGGACTCCTCTCCCGGCTGGTGCCCCATCGCGCCGTGCGGCGCGGCGATGTGATCGTCTTCAAGTTCCCGGAAGATCCGAGGCGGGACTTCATCAAGAGGGTGGTCGCGCTGCCGGGCGAAACGGTCGAGATCCGCGACAAGGTCGTTTACGTCGAGGGGATCCGGCTGGCCGATCCCCACGTCGCGCTTTCGGACGAAAGGGTCTGGCCGGACGACCCGGAGCTTCCCGAGTCCTTCCGCCGCCGCGATCAGTCCCGGCCCTTTACCGTTCCGCCCGACTCCTACTTCGCCCTGGGGGACAATCGCGACAATTCCTACGACAGCCGGTTCTGGGGCCCGGTGCCCGCCCGAAACCTGAAGGGACGGGCGATGCTCGTGTACTGGTCCTACCCGCTCGAGCCCGCGGTGCGCCATTCGGTGAAGGAGATCGCCGCGATCGCGCTGAACTTCTTCCGGAAGACGAGGTGGGAGAGGACGCTCATGCCGGTCAAGTGAGGGCCAGAAAGAGATCGGTCCCTCGCAGATCCTCCTTCCTACGGTAAGATTTCACCGAACTTCCGGAGGAACTTAATGGCTCGTACCCGCTCGGCCCGCGGCGCCGGCAACATCGGATGCCTCTTGTGGCTGGTCGTCATCGCTCTCGTCGGGCACGTGCTCTGGAAGGTCGTACCCGTCAAGGTGCGGACTTCCACGTTCTACGACTCCATGCAGGAGCAGGCGTCGTTCGGCTCGATCAAGAGCGTCCAGGCCATCGAGTGGGAGGTCCTCCGCCGAGCCGAGGAGCTCAGGATTCCCGTGACCAAGGAGAACCTCAAAGTCACCCGGGCGCGCAACGCGGTCACCGTCGAGGCGCACTACACGATCACGATCGAGCTCTTCGGCGGCGCGTACAAGTACGTCTGGAAGTTCGATCAGGTGGTCGAACGGCCGACCTTCGCCGTCTAGAGCCGGGAATATCCCTCCTCCGAGGCGGCGTTCGGCGCCCCCAGGAGGGATCTTCCATGCGCGCCTTTCGTTCCATCCTGGCTCTCACCGTTCTCTGCCTCGCATCCGCCGCCGCCGCTGCCGAGGCCCCCGCGATCGGGGTAGCCGCGCCCGACTTCCAGCTCACGACCATCGACGGAAAGCCGTTCTCGCTCGCGTCCGTGGCGAAGGCTCACAAGGCCGTCGTCATCATGTTCGTCTCGACCCAGTGCCCCTACTCGAACGCGTACAACGAAGAGATGCGGGACATGGCGAACGCCTACGCGTCGAAGGGCGTCCTGTTCGTCGGAATCAACAGTAATAAGACGGAGGACGCGGCGAAGGCCGTCGCTCATGCGAAGGCCAACGGGCACACCTTTCCGATCATGAAGGATCCCTCGAACAAGATCGCGGACCTCTACGACGCGCAGCGCACCCCCGAGGTCTACGTGGTCGACTCCACCGGGAAGCTGCGCTACCACGGCCGGATCACCGAGAACCACGAAGACGCTGCGAGCTCCCCGGACCTGAAAAACGCCCTCGACTCGCTGTTGACGGGCAAGACGGTCGCGAAGACGGTTACGAAGGCCTTCGGGTGCACGATCAAGCGGGCGTGAAGCC
>JBKJVY010000297.1:0-3875 GCA_046717185.1 Thermoanaerobaculia bacterium | reverse complement strand
CTCGGCTGGCACATGATCCGGGAGATCGTCGACCGGATAGACTACGAGGCGAACCCCCGCGACGGCAACCGTTTGACTCTGGTCAAACGGTTCAAGCCGGCGTGATCCATCCATCTTCGCCGTCGCTCGACTGAAGAGATTTCTATGCAGATTGGGATTGAAAAGAGGGAGCGCACGACGGTCGTCTCGATTGACGGAAGCGTCGACGGGATGAGCGGGGGGGACCTGGTCGCCGCGCTCCGTGAACAGATCACCGGAGGCAGCCCCCGGCTGGTGGGAGACCTCGCGGGCGTGGATTACATGTCGAGCGCGGGGCTGCGCGCCCTCCTCGAGTCCGTGAAGGAAGCCCGGCAGCACGGCGGGGACCTGCGGCTCGCCGCGGTGCGCCCCGAGGTCCTGCGGGTCCTGGATCTGTCGGGGTTCACGAGCATCCTGCAGGTCTTTCGCGACGTGGACGCCGCCGTCGCGAGCTTCGCGACGTGAGTTCCGGCCCCATCGCGGCGGTGGCGGTCGAGCCGCTGCCGGCGAAGAGCGGATCGGGCAACCGGGTCGCGCTCGTCATCGGCGCCGGCAGCGTCAAGTGCGCCGCGGCGCTCGGGCTGCAGAAGGTTCTGGCGCGCGAGGGAATCGCGATCGACATGGTCGTGGGCTGCAGTGGCGGGAGCCTGTACGCCGCGCTCATCGCACTCGGTATCGAGGTGCAGGCGGCCGAGGAAATGACGCGACGGCTCTGGACCCGCGAGCTGACGAAGAAGCGCCACTACGCGTCGCTCCTGCGAGCGATGCTCCCGCAGATCTTCCCGTTCCAGGAAAGTTTCGGCCTCGTGGACGACCGCCTGATCCTCGACAGGCTGAAGGTCGCGTTCGGCGATCGCGTTTTCGAAGAGGCGCGCATCCCCCTATACCTCACCGCGACCGACTTCCACAACGGCGAGCAGGTCGTCTTCTCGAGCGGGAACCTCGTGGACGCGATCCGGGCCTCGATCGCGATCCCTTACGTCTTTCGGCCGTGGAAGGTCGGCGACCGGCTCTTCGTCGACGGATTCCTGTGCGATCCGATGCCGGTCGGCGTGGCGATCAAGCACGGCGCCAACGTGATCGTGACGCTCGGCTTCGAGAGCCCGTACCAGGACCGCGTCACTTCGGTCCTGCGTTTCGCGTTCCAGCTCTCGAGCATCATGTCGAACAACCTGCTCCGCGCAAACTACGCGTTCCACAACCTCGCGCACCATACGGAGATCCTTCCGATCATTCCGCAGTTCCGCGAGCGCATCAGCCTCTTCGACACGGACAAGATCCCCTACGTCATCGAGGAGGGGGAACGCGCGGCGGAACGGGAGCTGCCATATCTCCGGCGCCTCCTGTCGTCGGCAGGGGCGTGACGGAGGCAGATTCGGCGCCAGAGAGGTTGGAGCTGTCGGCGATCAGCTCTCAGCCGGAGCCGGTTCGCGGCCGGATCCTCGTCGTCGACGACAACGAGATGAACCGGGATCTCCTCTCGCGCCGGCTGCGCCAGCAGGGCCACACGGTCTCGGTCGCTGAGAACGGGCGGCAGGCGCTCGAGAGGATCGCCGCCGAGGAACTCGATCTCGTCATGCTCGACATCATGATGCCCGAGCTCGACGGCTACCAGGTCCTCGAGAAGTTGCGGGCCGACGGCACGCTCGAGCGTCTGCCCGTCGTCATGATCTCTGCGGTCACCGAGATCGAAAGCGTCGTCCGCTGCATCGAGATGGGCGCGACCGACTACCTCCCGAAGCCGTTCAACGCGGTACTCCTGAAAGCGCGCGTCGGCGCGACGCTCGAGAAGAAGCGACTGCGCGACAAGGAGCGGCTGTGGGCGAAGAGCATGGAGCGGGAGCTCGAGATCGGGCGACAGATCCAGAGGAGCTTTCTCCCGGAGGAGCTTCTGCAGCCGTCCGGGTGGGAGATCGCGGCGAAGTTCGAGCCCGCGCGGCAGGTCGCTGGCGACTTCTACGACGCGTTTCCGCTGGCGGGCGGGACGCGCGTCGGTCTCGTCCTTGCCGACGTCTGCGACAAGGGGGTCGGGGCGGCACTCTTCATGGCGCTTTTCCGCAGCCTCGTCCGCGCCTTCTCCGAGCGCGCGTACGCGACGCCCCCGCCCGAGGGGGACCCCGACGCGGGCCGCGTTCTCTCGACGATCCTTTCGACGAACGACTACATCGCCAAGACTCACGGCCGCTCGAACATGTTCGCGACCCTCTTCCTCGGGGTTCTCGACCCGGCCGGTGGGACGCTCGCGTGGGTGAACGCGGGGCACGAGGCGCCGATCGTGTTCAGTGCGGCCGGAACGTCCGCGCGCCTCACTCCGACCGGGCCGGCGCTCGGGATGATGCCGGACATGAGGTTCGAGGCGCGGACGGCAGTTCTCGCGCCCGGGGAAACCCTTTTCGCCTTCACCGACGGGGTTACCGAGGCGCGGGACGCCGCCGGCCGGCTGTTCTCGGAAGAGCGGCTCCTCGCGCTCGTTGCGGAGGGGGCTCCTACCGCCACGGCGCTCCTGGAGCGCGTCGAGGCGGCGGTGTCCCTCCACGCCTCCGGCGTCGAACGCTCGGACGACATCACGATGCTTGCCGCGCGGCGCGCCCATTTCGCTCCGGCCTGAAATAGGCTTCCCGCCATGAAATTCCTCCTTCGACTGCTCGCCACCGCAGCCGCGCTCTGGATCGCCACGCAAATTGTCCCCGGGGTCGAGCACACCGGGCCGTGGGCGTCGCTCCTCCTCGTGGCGCTCGTGTTCGGGCTCCTGAACGCGGTCGTCCGCCCGCTCTTGAAGCTCCTGACGTGCCCGCTGATCCTGCTGACGCTCGGTCTCTTCACGTTCGTCATCAACGCCCTGATGCTGTGGTTGACGAGCGCCATCTCGGGGTCGTTCGGCCTCGGCTTTCACGTCGCCGGATTCATCCCGGCGTTTCTCGGGGCGCTCGTCGTCACGGTCGTGAGCGTGCTCGTCTCGGTCATCCTGCGCGACCGCGACTGATTCGGGGTCAACGCTGAAAAGCTGAATTTGTGCCACAGCTGAATTCAGCCCTGGCACGAATTCAGGAATTCAGCGTTGACCCTATTGGAACTAGTGGAATTGCCCTGTGAGCTCCCCGCCGTCGAAGTTGATCCGCGCGACGAGCAAGTTCGGATCGTCGATCATGAGTCTGGCGAGCGACGAGGAGATCGTGTCCGAGTCGAAAAAGCTCGTTACGTGCATGAAGTCCGGGTTGTCAATGAACTCGATGATGCTGCCGCTGGTGCTCCCGATGAACGCGATCGTGCCGGTGCCGATGCCCACACCGTCCGGGTTGACGAGCTTGCCGCGGACCTCGAGGTTGAAGGCACCCTGGCCGTCGTCCCACAACTTGATCTGCGCGTGGCCGTGAAGCTCGGGCCGGATGTCCGGGTTGTTCCAGAACAAGTTGTTCAGCTGCGCGTTGAAGACGAACACCCTCGTGTCGGCGGCGAGAGCGCCTACCGTCGCCGACGGGCTCGTCGGAGACTCGTTGTTGCCCCGAGAACGAACAGTGCGACGGCCAGCACGCCGGCCGCAAGAAAGGCAGATCCCCTCGAGGTCCTCATCTCTTCCTCCTTTTTGAGTCGCCGAGAAACGATTCTTAGCGCCGCGGGGGGGGCAAGCCACACAAAGGTCGAGGTTCCGCGTGAAGGGCGTTCACAGCACGTGCGAGAGTGCTATGCGGTTTCATGCTTTCCGGGAAACCAGGTAGAATAGCCGACGGGAATGATCGTTTCCTTCGGCAATGCCGGAACGGAAGACCTGTTTCATGGGCGGAAATCGAAAGCGGCGAGACGCTTTCCGGCAAACATTCGGACGAGCGCCTTGCGCAAGTTGGACATGCTGAACGCAG
>JBKJVY010000296.1:0-2852 GCA_046717185.1 Thermoanaerobaculia bacterium | reverse complement strand
GACGCCGTGCGGGCGGGACGCGTGGACGTGGCCGGCGAGGCAAGCCACGAGCCGGGGACCGAGGTGCCGGAAGACGTCCTCGTTCATTACAACCCCAACCGGCCGGAAGACCGCCGCGTCCGAAGCCGTTTGGTGGTCCTCGCCGAAGACCCCCTCTTCCTGATCGTCGACAAGCCGGCGGGACTGCTGTCGGTCCAGACGGCCGAGCGTGAGAGCGACACCCTGTTCAGCCGGGCTCTCGCGTACCTTCAGCATCGCTACCGGCGGCGGGCCTGGGTGGGCGTCGTTCACCGGCTCGACAAGGAGACGTCCGGCGCGCTCGTCTTCGCTCGGACTCGCGACGCGCTTCACGGGCTCCAGGAACAGTTCAAAGCGCACCGGATCGAGCGCGAATACCTCGCGCTCGTCGAGGGCGACGTCGCGAGCGGCGGGACTTTCGACGCGCCCCTCGTCCGCGACCGCGGTGACCGCCGACGCGGAGTTGCCCGGGCTGGCGAGCCGGGACTGTCCGCGGTCACCCACTACCGGCCGCTCGAAAGATTCGGGAAGGCGACGCTCCTGTCGGGGCGCCTCGAGACGGTCCGCACTCACCAGATCCGCGTCCACCTCTCCGCCGCCGGCCGGCCCGTGATCGGCGACGCGGTCTATCGGCGCCGCGGAGGACCGCCGCAACCCGTCGACGCGCCACGGCAGATGCTTCACGCGCGCACGCTCGGCTTCGAGCATCCGGAGACGGGAAAGCCGGTGCGCGCCGAGTCGCCGCTTCCGCCCGATTTTGCGGCCGTCCTCGGCGAGTTGAGGAGGAAGAGTTCAAAGTCCTAGGCGGTCGAGGAGCTGCCGCGTCACGATCAGATGGCGGTGCCGAAGATGATCGAGGCGTTGACCGAGCGTTCTGCGAAGCGGAAAGGCGGCTAACGTTTTCTGCCTGGGGCGGCTTCCAGGCTAAAGACGTTTGCCTGTACGCGCTCCCAAGCAAGTTTCTTCTGAACACGAGCGGTCCAAGGCAAATTTTTTCTGCCACTTCGGTGATTGAGACGCGCCCGTGCGCACACGTCTCCGAACTGAAGTCACCGCTGCATGGGAATTACTCGATTCGCACTTTCCCGGTCAGGCCGAGCTCTTCGAGGATTTGGCGTATTTCGGACTCGATTGCTGTTGCCGCATCTGCGGCGATTGACACTGAGAAGTCGATTCCGACGTGGAGTTCGTCGCCTGCGCGAAGCTTGGGCAGGATCTTCGTTCCGAGGCGGTTCCAGAGCTCTGGTGGGACGGAGCCAACGACCCTGAGCGTTCGCTTGCGGGATTCGAGTATCGGCCCGGTTGGGGGCGTTCTTGGAGCGAAAAGCGGCGGCGGTTCGGGCGCGGGTCCAGGTGAGGGCGTGGGCGTAGGAGACGCTTCCCCTCCTGTCTTGAGCGCCGAGGCCTTGTCCTTCCGGAGGAGTAAGACGCCCGGGTCGAACGCGACCTCGTCCGCTGAGAGCATTTCATTGAACCAGACGCGCTCGTAGCTCCCGCCGGCCTTTTGACCTGACGCCAGGCCGAAATCACCCCGGCTGACGAAGTCGACGATCTTGGTCCTCAGGATCGCGTCGGGGTCGACGAGGCGCGTAAGCGACCCATTGAGGAAGCTCTGCCGCAGGCTGGCGAGCGGCCACGCACCGGACTCCAAGAGCGCCGGGGGCCAGTTTCGCTCGATGTAGCCAGCCCCGACGGATTCATTGAGAAGCGCTTCGGATTTGAGCGCGGCGATGACCCTGCCACACAGCGTCTCGCCGCTCGAGGAGTGCCCCGCGCCGAGGTCAATCACCTTTAGGCCGTCCGGCTCCTGGCCGTCCGCAACGACTGCGAATCGGTAGTCGCCCCAAACCTCATCTTTGGCGGCTTCCTCGGAGTCCTTGACCTTGGCCTGGAGCTCCGCTCGATCGCTCTTGTCAAACTCACCACCGAGCGTGCCGTCGGCGACCTCCCTCGCCACGCGCCTCCACGCGAGCCACAGCTCGACCTTCTGGCGTAAGTCCCGGCCGGGCTTCTTGAGGCACCACACGAGCGCGCCGGGGTAGAGACGCGGCGACTTCCCGCGCTGCCGGGTCCAATCCGCAAGCTGGCCGCGTAGGGAACCGCCGCCAGACCACGCAGTCTCTGGATCGACAACGACGAGCGTGAGTTTTGGTCTGTCGGGGATCTCCGCAGCGTCGCCCTTGAGAATTTCCACCGGAATGCTTGCCCCGCGCCGGAACTCGTCCTCGACCAGCTTCCGTAGGGCCGGATTGATCTCGGTTTCCTCGTCGAGCGACGCGCGCCGGTCGTTGACCACCTTCTTGACCGTCGGCTGGTACCCGATCCGGAACCCGTCCGAGCTCACCTTGCGGACGAAGTAGCACCGGTCTTCGAGCGCTAGCGCGGCTGAATCGATCGATGTCGTATCCACGTCGGGCTCGCCGAGAGCGAAGCGCAGCTCTGGGAGGTGTGCAACCTTGTCCGTCTGCCCACCAGACGACTCGAAGAGGATCGCCGTGCCGACGCGCTGGTGGATGCCGCGGAGCGGCCCCTTGGTGTCGGCATCGAGCGCTTTTGCGTGCGACTGTTCGCCGGCGATGTCGGCGTCGATCGCAGCGACGAGGCGCGACTCGCCGAGCTGGCCCAGCACCACGCTCCGGAATCCGGGCTCAGAGAGGGGCGCCGACCCGAGCGTGATGAGCGGTTCGGTGCGTGCCTTGCGGAAAGCTTCCTGTGCGGCGATCGAGATCCACTGGGCAAGCATCGCCAGCGTGCCGCGCGTCTGCTGGTACTGCGGCAGCGCCTGCCACTTGCGCTGGAAGACGGACAGCGTCGCCGGATGGAACGGATAGCAG
>JBKJVY010000295.1:0-3165 GCA_046717185.1 Thermoanaerobaculia bacterium | reverse complement strand
GCTTCTCCCCGATCCAGAGCTCGAGCCGCTCCTCGAGCGAGCCGTGCTCGAGCCGGTCGAGCAGAGCGCTCACCTCCGCGGCCGGCCGTCGCGCGAGCGGGGGCGCGAGCGGATCGAGGACGACGCCCCCCCCGATGGTCGAGACCGGCGACGCGCGTCGCAGGACGAACCGGTCGCCCGGGGCGAAAGCGAGCGGCGCGGAGAGACGCAACTGCGCCCACGCCGAGCCCCCCGGCTCGATCCGGCGTCCCGCGAGAACGCGCAGGGAAGCCCGGGCCTCGGAGGAGAAGTGGTGAAACGACACTCGGTCCCCGCTCTGGAGGGGAGGCGACGTGGGAAGGAGGTCGACCCGGACCGTCACGAGCGCGCTCGTCGCAAAGGCGCCCGGGGAAGCGAGCACGCTGCCCCGTCCGAGTTCGGACAGCTCGACTCCCGCGAGGTTCGCGCTCACCCGCTCTCCCGCGCGCGCCTCGGCCGTCTCCCGGCCGTGGACTTCGATCCGCCGGACTCGGACGATCCGCCGCTCTGGCAGGAGCTCGAGCTTCTGCTCCCGCGAGATCGTCCCCGACACGAGGCTGCCGGTGACGACCGGCCCGAATCCGGCGATCGTGAACGCACGGTCGATCGGCAGTCGGACGCCGCGCGACGCGCGTCCCTCCTCCGTCGCGGGGAGGGCGAGGCCGACGAGCGCGCGCTTCAGCTCCTCCAGGCCCGCGCCCGTTCGCGCGGAGACGGCGACGACAGCCGCTCCGGCGAGCGCGGAGCCGCGGGTCAGGTCGGCGACGTCCGACGCCGTCACCTGAACCAGCTCCGGAGAGACGCGGTCGGTCTTCGTCACCGCGACGACGCCCCGCCGGATCCCGAGCATCCGCACGATCTCGAAGTGCTCGCGCGTCTGCGGCATGACCGACTCGTCCGCGGCCACGACGAGAAGGACCGCGTCGATCCCACCCGCGCCGGCGAGCATGTTGCGCACGAAGCGCTCGTGACCCGGCACGTCGACGAAAGAGATCCGAACCCCGTCCCACTCCGCGTGCGCGAAGCCCAGGTCGATCGTGATGCCGCGCCGCTTCTCTTCGGGCAACCGGTCCGTGTCGATCCCCGTCAACGCGCGGACGAGGGCGGTTTTGCCGTGGTCGATGTGCCCGGCCGTGCCGACGAGGAAGCGATCCACGGGGAGAGGCTACCGTGAGACGGGAAACGGGATTCGGGGGCTCTGCGGAGCCGCGCCATCGGGTGTCATCCCGAGCGCAGCGATGGATCTGGTCCCTTTTTCCGGGAGGATCCCTCGTTGATCGCGAATGGTAGCCTCGCCGGATGCGCGGCCCGATCGAGAACGACCTCAAACAGGCGCTCAAGGCCGGCCAGAAGCGCCGGGTCGCCACCCTGCGCCTGCTTCTCGCCGCGTTCCAGAACGAGAGGATCGAAAAAGGCCGCGAGCTGACGGAGGAAGAGTACGAGGCTCTCATTCGCCGGGCGGTCAAGCAGAGACGCGAGTCGATTGAGCAGTACGGCAAGGGCGGCCGTGAAGACCTCGCCGCCGGGGAGACCGAAGAGCTCGAGATCCTGGAGGCGTACCTCCCCACGGGGCTCACGGACGAAGAGCTCGAAGGCGCGATCACAGAGATCATCCGGGAGAAGGGCTTCTCGACCGCGCGCGAAGCCGGACTCGTGATGAAGGAGCTCATGGCTCTCCACCGCGGCCGCGTGGATGGGAAGCGGGCTCAGGAGATCGCACGACGGCTCCTTTCGTGAGCGCTTCTTCGGGCGAGCCGGCTCGGCGGCGGGCGCACGCGGCGGGCGGGAACGAGATCGAGATCAAGCTCCCCGCTCCCGACCTCGACGCCGTCCGGGGCCGTCTTCGCGAGAGCGGAGCCCGACTCGTCGCGCCGCGCCACTTCGAGGCAAACGACCTCTACGACGACTCCGAAGGCTCGATCGCCAAACGCGGGTGCACCCTTCGGCTCCGCCGAACGCCCAACGCCGCGCTCCTCACTTTCAAGGGCCCGGCGCAGTTCGCCGCGGGCATCAAGACGCGCGAGGAGCGCGAGACGGCGGTGGCCGACCCCGAAGAGCTCGACCGGATCCTGACCGGCCTCGGATACCGGCCGCGCTTCCGTTACGAGAAGCATCGGGAGGAGTGGGCGGTCGAGCGGTGCGTCGTCGCGCTCGATGAAACTCCGATCGGGACGTTCGTCGAAGTCGAAGGCGACCCGACGGCGATCCGCGGCGTGCTGCCGCGCCTCGGCCTCGATCCGGCGGACGCCATCCCGTACTCTTACGCCAGGCTCTACTCCCGCCGCCGCCGCGAAGACCCTTCCCTTCCGGCCGATATGCTCCTCGAGAAGGCGGAGAAGTCGTGATGGCTCCCCCCGTTTCCCGATTTCCATTTCCCGTTTCCCGTCTATGAAGGCCCTGCTCCTCGCCGCCGGCCACGGGACGAGGTTCCGGCCGGTCACCGAAGAGATCCCCAAATCGCTCTTCCCCTTTCTGAACGTCCCACTCGCGCTCGGCCACCTCTCCCGCCTGGCGGGCGCGGGCGTGTCGGACGTCGGGATCAACCTCCACCACCTGGGTGCGGCTATCGAGGAGAAACTTTCCGATCTCCCGCCGGGGCTTCCCCGTGTCCGGTTCTTCCGCGAGCCGGAGATCCTCGGAACGGCCGGGGCGCTGCGCAACGCTTCGCAGTGGCTCGCGGACGACGACTTCGTCGTCGTCAACGCGGACTCCGCCATCAACCCGGACTTTCCCGCCCTCCTGACCCGCCACCGCGAGCGCGGGCGGGCCGTCACTCTTCTCGTCACGGAGAACGAAGCGCCGACGCGCTTTACACCGCTGGCCTCCCAGGGCGATCGCATCGTCTCTTTCGGGAGGAAGTCCTCCTGGCCCCTCGCCTACACCGGAGTCTCCGTCTTTTCTCCGCGAATCCTCCCGCGCATTCCGGCGGGGGAACGGGGGCTCGTCGCAGACCTCTGGCAGCCGCTCCTCGATTCCGGCGAAGAGATCGGCTGGTTGCTGCACGATCGGCCTTTCTGGGATCTCGGCACCCCGCGCGACTTCCTCCGAGCCACTCGACAGGCTCTGACTCGCGCCGAGTCGTTCCCTTCGGAGAACGGGAAGTTCGATCCGGCCGCGCGGATCCTCTCCCTGAGTCCGACGCGAGGT
>JBKJVY010000294.1:0-8732 GCA_046717185.1 Thermoanaerobaculia bacterium | reverse complement strand
GCTTCTTGACTTTGTTGTTGATCCGCCGGTCGATGTTGACCTTCTCGATCTCGACCTCGAGGAGGTCCTGCAGCTTCTGCAGCCTCTCGTGGGGCGAGATCGCTTCGAGAAGCGTCTGCTTCTCCGGCGTCGACACGGCGAGGTGCGCCGCGAGAGTGTCGGCGAAGCGGTCCGGGTCGTCGATCTTGAGGGACGCCGCGAGGCCTTCGAAAGCGAGGTGGTGCGAGAGCTTCGCGTACTGCTCGAAGAGTCCGAGCACCTTGCCCATGTACTCCTTTAGGTCTTCGACGTCGGCGGCCCGCGCCACGACCGGCCCGAGGGTCACGGCGAGGTAACCGTCCTTTTCTTCGAAGCGGACGATCCGTCCCCGCCGCTCCCCTTCCACCATGACCTTGATGTGACCGTTGGGGAGCTTCAGCGACTGCGCCACCGTCGCGATGACGCCCATCTCGTGAATGTCCTCGGGTCGCGGCTCGTCGAGCTGAGGGTCCTTCTGGGCCGAGAGGAACAGCCTCTTCCCCGGCGTCGCAAGCGTCGCTTCGAGCGCGCGGATGGAGGAGTCGCGCCCGACGACGAAAGGCGCCATCATGTGCGGGAACACCACCATGTCCCGAAGCGGGACGAGCGGGAGGCTTTCCCCCGTCCGGGTGGTGATTTCGTTGGATCTCATGGAGCTTCTGGTCCTTCCGTTGGCCGTGTGGGCCCTGGAACGCGCGGGACGCCGCCCGGGGGCGGGTTCGAGCTAAGGGATACGGGCTAGCGGCTCTACCCCGCCTTGCGGAGAATCGTAATCGGGTTCGTGTGGTGCTTGACCACGTCCTTGGTGATGACGCACTCCTCGATGTCGTCGTCCGAAGGGATCTGGTACATCACGTCGAGCATAAGGTCTTCGATGATGATCTTCAAACCTCGTGCCCCGACGTTGCGGGCCAGTGCCTCCTCGGCGATGGCCTCGATGGCGTCATCGGTAAAACGGAGCTGGACGTTTTCGAATTCCAGCATCGTCTGGTACTGCTTGACGAGCGAGTTCTTCGGCTCCCGGAGGATCTCGACGAGCGCGGCCTGATCGAGCTCGGTCAGCGTCGCCACGACCGGCAGCCGGCCGACGAACTCCGGGATCATCCCGTACTTGATGAGGTCCTCGGGATGGACCTTCTGGAGCAGAACGCTCGACCGCTTCTCCTTCTTGGTCGTGATCTTCGCACCGAAGCCCATCGTCTTCTCGGTCATGCGGCGGCTGATCAGGTCTTCGAGACCGACGAACGCTCCCCCGCACAGAAAGAGGATGTTCGTCGTATCGATCTGGATGAACTCCTGGTGCGGGTGCTTGCGGCCCCCCTGCGGAGGCACGTTCGCGACGGTGCCCTCAAGGATCTTGAGGAGCGCCTGCTGAACGCCTTCACCCGAGACGTCCCGCGTGATCGAAGGGTTCTCTCCCTTGCGCGCGATCTTGTCCACCTCATCGATGTAGACGATCCCGCGCTCGGTTTTTTCCTTATCGTTCCCGGCGGCCTGGTAGAGCTTCAGGATGATGTTCTCGACGTCCTCGCCCACGTAGCCCGCTTCCGTCAGAGTCGTCGCGTCCACGATCGTGAACGGGACCGAGAGGAGCTTGGCCAGGGTCTGGGCGAGGAGAGTTTTGCCGGTTCCGGTCGGCCCGATCAGGAGGATGTTCGACTTCTGGAGCTCGATGTCGAGTTTGCGATTCTTCTCGAGATAGTCGATCCGCTTGTAGTGGTTGTAGACGGCGACGGCAAGCTTCTTTTTGGCCTGGTCCTGCCCGATGACGTACCCGTCCAGAAACTCCCTGATCTCCTTGGGCTTCGGGAGCTTGGTCTCGGGAGTCTGGGTCTCGAGGACGCGGTCTTCGGCGATGATGTCGAGACAGATGTCGACGCACTCGTCGCAGATGTAGACCGTTGGGCCGGCGATGAGCTTCTTGACGTCCCTCTGGCTCTTGTTGCAAAAGGAACACCGAAGAACGTCGCCGTTACCGCCTTTCTTCGACATTCTGCCTCCGGGAAGGGACAGAGGATTCCAGGTGCGCTTTCGCAGAAGCGTCTACGACCTCTCCTCGCCCCTTTGAGTTCACTGTAGCACAGCCCTCAGGGAGATTAACGTCCACCGGGTGAGCCTATTCCACCCATCGGGAAACGTAAAACGGAGAACGGAAAACGAGTCGTACGGCTCCTGTTTCCCGTTTCTCGTTTCCCGTTTTCCGACATTCGGCTAGGACCACAGCACATACCATTCCAGCGCCCGGACGTCGGCGCGGTTGACCGGCAGACGGACGGTCTCCCGGCGTGCCGCTTCGCCCTGGACGCGTTCGCGCTCAGCCGCCGTGCTGCTCTCGACTTCCGCGGCAAGCGCGTCGCGCTCCGCCGTCCAGTCGGCGATCTTCTTCTCCGACTCCTTCACGTTTTCCGCCGAGCGCTGAATTCGACCGTAGGCCCGCGCGCCGGCGCGCCCCGCGGACCCCATCGAACTGCGACGGCCCCCGAGAACGCTCGTCAGGATGCTCGCGCCGACGTCGATCGCGCTGAACGTTTTCGAGCGGGTGGACTCGGCGCGGTCCCGCTCGAGCTCCCGCGTCTCCGCTTCGATGCGCCGCTCGAGAGCGTCGACCTTGCGTGAGAGCGGCCCCCGAGTTTTCGCGGCGCGCTTCTCCACCTCCGCTTCGAGGGCGGCGCGAACGCGGGAGTCAAAATCCTCCTCCGATTCTTCCGGAGCACGGACGAGCGCGAGTGAAGGAACGCCGTCGAGGTCGAGCCCTTTCGCGGAAACGGCGTCTTTGGCGAGGCGTTCGAGCGCGGACGCGGCGTTGCCCTTCGTTGCCCACGACGGCAGTACCCCGTACGAAGCGGAGGGCGGTGCCGCGGGCGAGGCGGACTCGACGCGACCCGCCTCGTCGAGCACGGGGACCGGCACCGGGCCGCTTCCGAAGCGGACGAGCACTCGCCGCACTCCGGCGACGGGCGGCCTCTGCCGCGAAACGCGCGCCTCGACGAGCGCGGCGACCTCGCCCTGGAGCGTCGCCCCTCCTGAGCCCGCGACGTGACGGTGCTGAAAAACGGGGTCGAGCGACGGCGGGACGGGTGCGCCCTTCGCGCCGGCCGCAGGCGCGACGAGCACAGTCGCTGCCCCCGAGGGTTCGGGTCCGGCCGCGGCGGTTTCGGCTCCGACGACGGCCCCGAGGTCCCGGAGCTGGCGGGGGGAGAGCGGCCCGCGAAGGTACGCCCGAGCCCACCGGGTCTCGAAGACGACCGGGCCGCCCGGACGATGAATGTCGTGGAGGAGGAACCGTCTCTTCTCGAGGCCCGAGATGGTGCGGTCCGTCTCGGCGCGCGACATGCCGATTCCGGCGGACTCGAGCCCGTCGAGCAGCCGCTCCTTGTCGCGCTCGGCCTGAAGCCGTCCGACGAGCCAGGTCCCGGCGTTCGAGAGCGCTTTGTAGTCGAGGTCCACCGGGTTCTGCGTGACGAGAAGCGACCCGACGCCGAACGCGCGCCCCTGTTTCAGGAGCGAGAGCATCGGGCGCTTCGAAGCCGGCTCGGAGACGGGAGGCAGAAAGCCCATGACCTCGTCGAAGTAGAGGAGCGCGCGAAGGTCCGACGTCCCCGTCTGCGTGCGCGCCCAGCTCCAGAACCGCTCCAGGAAGCGCGAGACGAAGAACATCCGCTCGCGATCGTCGAGGTGAGCGAGGTAGAAGAGGTTGCAGGCGGGACGGCCGGACTCGTCGCGAAGGAGCCGGGCGGGGTCGAGAGACTCTCCGTGACGCCAGCTCTCGAAGTCCGGCGAGGCGAGGAGGTTGTTCAGAGCGAGCGCGAGCTCGCGCCGCTTCTCCCGCGGGAGGAAAGCGTCGAGCTCGACCGCGCCGACCCGTGAGAACGGAGGGCTCTCGACGAGCGCGATCAGACCCCCGAGGTCGAGCGGACGCTCCGACTTCCATGCTTCCTCGACGACGCGCGCAAGGAGAATCGAGCGCGAGTCGGAGACCGGGTCCGCCTCAATGCCCGCGAGCCCGAGGAGCGAGGCGACGAGTCCGCGTACGTCGTCGCGCAGCGCTTCCTCGTCCCGGTCCCACGAGAGGCCCGGAGGAGCGTCGAGGGAGCCGAGCAGGTTCACGGGTCGGCCGGCGCGCGAACCGGGCGTGAAGACGCGCCACGCCGTCCCCTCGCGGAGTCGTTTAATCGACTCGACCGGAACGTCCCACTTCGCGAGCCCTTCCCGCCACAGCGCGGCCTGGGCCGCTCCCTCCTCCGCGGGAGTGCGACCGGCGCGCCGCGCGCTGTCCGGGTCCACCCACGGTGCGAAGTCCTCCGCGGAGAGCTCCGGGAAGAGAAGAAGGAGATTGGTGACGTCGCCCTTCGGGTCGAGGATGAAGAGCGGAAAATCCCCGAGAAGTGCCTCCTCGAGAAGGTCGATGCAGAGGCCGGTTTTCCCGCTGCCGGTCATACCGACGCAGACGCCGTGAGTGACGAGGTCGCGGCTGTCGTAGAGGAGGGGTTTTGAGTCCGGAGTTCGGCCGAGGTAGAAGCCCGCCATAGGAAAAGAAGCTATCAGCTATCGGCTATCAGCTATCAGCCGACGGACCCTTGGACTGAGGACCACGGCGCCGGACCGACTACCCCGCGGCTTTCAGCGCGACCTCGTCCCTCCGGTGGTAGATCGAATCCACCAGCCCGTACTTCTTCGCTTCCTCCGCCTCGAGGATGTAGTCGCGGTCGGTGTCCTTCGCGATCTTCTCGATCGACTGCCCGGTGTGCTGCGCGAGGAGACGGTTGATCTGGTCCCGCAACTTCAGCATGTCCTTCGCGTGGATCTCGATGTCGGCGGTCTGCCCCTGGAGGCCCGTCGTCCACGGCTGGTGGATGAGAAAACGCGAGTTCGGGAGCGCGTACCGCTTGCCCGTCGCGCCGGCCGCCATGAGGACCGCCGCCATGGACGCGGCCTGTCCGATGCAGATCGTGGAGACGTCGGGCTTGACGTATTGCATCGTGTCGTAGATCGCGAAGCCCGCAGTCGTCGAGCCGCCCGGCGAGTTGATGTAGAACGAGATGTCCTTGTCGGGGTTCTCGGACTCCAGAAAGAGCATCTGCGCGATGATCAGGTTCGCGATCTGATCGTCGATCGGCGTCCCGAGAAAAATGACGTTGTCTTTGAGGAGGCGGGAGTAGATGTCGTACGCCCTCTCTCCCCGGCTCGTCTGCTCGATGACCATGGGTACTAGAACCATTCCGCCCCCCTCGTCCTCTTCTTCTTCGTATTCCAACCCGTCAACCCTCCCCGGGCCGAGGTCATTCCGCCGGTGGACGTTCAGTCCGCTCGATCGGCTCCATCGAGGGTAGCACCCGCGCGGCAGAGATCAAGAGGTCGAGGGCCCGGGAAAGCCGCATCTCGTCTCGCAGGGCATCGAGCCCGTCGCTCTTGGCGAGGCGCTCGCGGAGCTCCGACGTGTCGACCCCGCGACGGGAGGCGGCGCGCTTGATCTCCGAGTCGAGCTCCGTCTCGGTGACCTCGATCTCCTCACGCCGCGCGATCGAGTCGAGCACGAGGTACTCGCGCACGCGCTTCTCGGCTCCGGGCCGAGCGTCCGCGCGGATCCGCTCCCAGTCCGCCCCCTTGGGATCCACTCCGTTCGCGGCGAGGTACCGCGCGTAGTCGCGAAGCGACGCGGCGACCTCCGACTCGACGAGAACCTCCGGCGCGGGAACCTCCGTCCGCGACAGGATCGTCTCGAGGATCTGGCGGCGGAACGTCCGGCGGCGGTCTGCCTCCTTTTCCTGACGCAGGTTCGCGCGCACCTTCTCCCGGAGAGAGTCGACCGTCTCCGACTGCGCGACGGCGCGAGCGAACTCGTCCTCGAGCGCCGGCAGCCGCTTCTCCTTCAGAGCGACGAGCGTCACCTCGTAGTCGATCGTCTTTCCCCGGTAGTCCTCGTTCGGGAAATCGTCCGCGAACGTCTTTCGGAACGTCCGCGTGTCTCCGGGGGCCGCGCCCGTAAGCGCGTCGTTGATCTCGGTCATCGAGTCGGCGTGCCCGATCTCGAGCGTGAGCTTCTCGTCCCGGAAAGTCCGGGGGTTCTGGCCCGGCTCGAGGATCTCGATGAACTTCCCCGCGACGTCCGCCACAGCGAAGTCGCCCGCGGCGGCGGGTCTTCCGTCGATGGGATGAAACTCTGCGTGGGAGTCCCGGATCCGGTCGAGGACCCCCGCCACCTCGTCGTCGGACGGCTCCGTCGCGACGTCCTCCACCGCCAGCCCCCGGTATTCGCCCGGGTCCACGACGGGTCTGAGGTCGAGGTGCGCGGAGAAACGCAGCGGTCCGGGCGGATTCCACTCGAGGCCGTCCACACGCGGGTGCCCCAGGATCGTCAGATTCTTCTCCTGGATCGCCGACGAGAGCGCGGCCGGAAGAAGCTTCTCGATGACCTCCTCGCGGATCTCGCCCGCGAAGCGCCGCTGCACGAGCGGCTCCGGTACGTGACCCGGGCGAAAGCCGGGCAGCGCAGCGCGCTTCGCGAAGGCGCGCGAGACCGCGCCGTACGCTCGCTCGACGTCCTCGGCGGGCACCTCGATATCGAGGGTTGCGCGCGTGGGAGATTCCTCCCGCGAGCTCACGACGACCATGGGAGGAAAGCTATCAGCTATCAGCGATCAGCTGCGCGGAGTGATCGTGCGGGAGCCTGCGCGACTGCGGCTGACCGGGATCCGGGGCGCTGGCGCCGGCGGAGTCACCGGAACCTGCGCCGCCGCGACCGCCGCCGCGACGTCGATGCGTCCCCAGCCGAAGACCGGGTTCGGAATCGCGGAGCCGGATATGCCCCCGCAGACCTGGTCGGAGAAGAGACGCACGGCCGTCGAACGAAGCAGCTCCTCGGTCTCGGGCACGCGCCCCGAGAGCGACGGGACCGCAGACCAGAGGAGCGCGACCGCGCCGGAGACCTGCGGCGCCGCCATTGAGGTTCCGGAAAAACGCGCGTACGTCGCGGGCGGCACCGACGACCGGACGGAGACGCCGGGCGCGACGACGTCGGGCTTCAACCGATTCGAGCCGTCGGCCGTCACCGGGCCCCGGCTGCTGAAGCTCGCGATCGTGTCCGCGAGCGTGGTCGCGCCCACGGAGAACGACGCCTCGTAGAAGCCCGGCGCGGTCGCCACGGTCGAGCACGCGGAACCCTCGTTGCCCGCCGAGACCGAGACGAAGATCCCCGCGGCGCGAGTGTTCTCGATCACCGCGCGGAGCACGTTCGGATCCGTGCAGCCTTCGCTCGGCGGACAGCCCCAGGAGTTGCTGACGACGTCGGCGCCGATCTCGGGCCGCGGGTTCCCGCCGCTCGCGTCCGTTGGGGCGAGGAAGAACTCGAAACACTCGGCGTAGCGGCCGGGCGTCCCCACGTTCCGATCCATGTTTCGGCAGCCGATCCACCGCGCGCCCGGCGCCACCCCGATCTGGTTCTCTCCCCCGTCCGTGCCGACGGCCGTGCCCGTGACGTGCGTGCCGTGGCCGTTGTCGTCGCATGGAAACGGAGAGTCCGCGCCGCACGGGTTGCCTGTCACCGGGGCGTGGATCGAGTCGTGCCAGTTGTAGGCGTGCGTGACGTTGGACCCGTCGAAGCCGCGGTAGCGCGGCCGCAGGGCCGGATGCTGCCACTCGATGCCGGTATCGGCGATCCCGACGACGAGGCCTTGCCCGGTGAACCCCTGCGCCCAGACCGCCGGAGCGCGGACGACGTCGAGGCTCGCCTCCACGGCGGACGCGGAGAGCGGCCGCGGGTCGGGCTCCTGAACCTCCGGGCGCGAGAGGCGGAAGGGCCGGTTCGCGGCGACGAAAGCCACGTCGGCACGCTCCGAGAGCTCCTCCGCGAGGGCTCGATCGGCTACCACCTCGATCATGTTGACGAGAAAGAACGAGCGAAAACGAACGCCTGTTTCGTCGAGACGGCTCCGGAGTTCCGCCTGGCTCGCCTCGGCCGTCGCGCGGAGAGCCTCGAACACGAAGCGCCGCCGCTCCGGGGCGCTCCCGATCGCGTCCGCGCCGGACAGGTCCGCCTGCGACCGGAGCATGAGGATGAGAGACGCCGTCTCGCCCGGAGCACGACCGGCGAAGATGCGGTCGAGCCCTTCCGCGTCGGCCGCGCCGGGATGGGCGAAGAGACCGACGGCCAGGACGAGCGCGAGAATTGTGAGACGCGTCACGGAACCTCCCGGAACAGTTCGACCTCGTCCACTATGCCCGAAACGGATGTAGAATGGCCGAGAACTCCCAGCCCGCCGGACCTCTCGAAGAGGTACGAAATGGCGGAGCGGCGTCGATTTCCTCGAATCAAGAAACGCATCCTGGTCACGTACCAGATCGGCTCGCACACCGGCGAAGGCTTCACGAACGACCTCGGGCCGACCGGCATTTTCGTGCGGTCGGTCTTCTTCCCCAAGCCCGGTGCCCTCCTCCGGATCCGGTTGAACTGTCCCGCCGGCCAGATCTCGCTGCGCGCCACCGTCGTGCGCTCGTATCGCGTCCCCGCCCGGCTGACGGCCCACGTGCCGAGCGGTTTCATCGTGCGGGTCATCGACCCGCCCGAGGCGTATTTCCAGCTCCTCGCGAGGCTCTTCCGCATCGCCGCGTGAGTCGGGTGCGGGAGGGACCTGGTGCGAGAGGAGGGACTCGAACCCTCAAGGGTTGCCCCACGGGATCCTAAGTCCCGCGCGTCTGCCAGTTCCGCCACTCTCGCG
>JBKJVY010000293.1:0-7517 GCA_046717185.1 Thermoanaerobaculia bacterium | reverse complement strand
AGGGTCCTCCGCGGGGTCGTCAAGAACCTGACCGACTACGGCGCGTTCGTCGACCTCGGGGGCCTGGACGGGCTCCTGCACGTCACAGACATGTCCTGGGGGCGCGTCAACCATCCCAGCGATCTCGTTAAGGTCACCGAAGAGATCGACGTCGTCGTGCTGAAGTTCGACCGCGAGACCGAGCGCGTCTCGCTCGGCACGAAGCAGCTCACCGAGGATCCCTGGGTGCACGTCCCCGGAAAGTACCCGGCCGGCTCGCGGGTCGCCGGACGCGTCACGAACGTTACCGACTACGGCGCGTTCGTGGAGCTGGAGGAAGGCGTCGAGGGGCTCGTCCATGTCTCGGAGATGTCCTGGTCGAAGAAGGTCAAGAACCCGTCGAAGCTCGTGTCGCCCGGGGACCAGGTCGAGGCGGTCGTCTCCGACGTGAACCCGGACGCGCGGCGCATCTCGCTTTCGCTCAAGGACACGCTGCCCGACCCGTGGGAGAGCGTCATCCAGAAGTACGCGATCGGTAGCCGCGTCCAGGGCAAGGTGCGCAACCTGACCGACTTCGGCGCCTTCGTGGAGATCGAAGAGGGCGTCGACGGGCTCGTCCACGTCTCCGACATGTCGTGGACGAAGCGGATCAAGCACCCCTCCGAGGTCCTCAAGAAGGGGGACGAGGTCGAGGCGATCATCACCTCGATCGACGAGGAGAACCGAAGGATCTCGCTGTCGATCAAGGAATTCCAGCCGAACGACTTCCAGACGTTCCGCGATCGCCACCAGCCGGGCGACGTGGTCCAAGGGCTCGTCTCTCGAGTGGCGGACTTCGGAGTCTTCGTCCAGATCGAGGGACTGGTCGAAGGTCTCATGCACGTCTCCGAGACCGCCGTACCCCGGGGCGGAAAACCGCAGGACGAGTACCGGGAAGGCGAGCCGATCCACGTACGCATCCTCCGGATCGACGAGGGGGAAATGAAAGTCGGTCTCTCCGGGCTCGACGACGCCGGGCAGCCCCTGCCGCCCGCTGTCCCCGCGCCGGAGCCGGAGCTGGCCCAGAGCGAGGCCGCGCCGGTCGAGAGCGCGGAGACGTCGGCTCCGGTCGAGGCCGCCGCCTCGACCGCCCCGCCGACAGATGCGCCCGAGTCAACGGGGGCCGTCGAAGCGGCTCCGGGGGATAGCGGCGACACCGTGGCCCCACCGAAGAAGAAGCGTACGCGCAAGAAACCCGAAGACGCTCCACCGAAGGCATAGCCTCCGTACCCGATCGGGTTGGGAGACGTTCAAATGACGAAGGCCGAGCTGATCGAGCGCGTCGCCGTGGCGACGGACGTGACCAAGAAGCAGGCCGAGACGATCGTGGATACGATCTTCGAGAGCATCATCCGCTCCCTGAAGCAGGGACAGAAGATCGAACTGCGGGGTTTCGGCTCTTTCCGGCTGAGGGAGCGCGGCGCGCGCATCGGGCGCAATCCGAAGACCGGCGTGAAGGTGAACGTGCCTGCGAAGAAGATCCCTTACTTCAAGCCGGGCAAGGAGCTGAAGGAGCTGATCAATAAGTAGCTCTCAGCTATCCGCTATCAGCTATCAGCCATCATGAACTGGGGCGGTCGAAGCTGAGAGCTGCCAGCTGAAGGCTCATAGCTACCTATGCCGGAAGTCCTCTTCGCTCCCTGGCGTTACGAGTACCTCGTGGCCGAAAAATCGACGGGCTGCATCTTCTGCAAGGCGGCGTCCTCCTCCGACGAGGACGGTTCCCTCGTGGTCTACCGCGGAAAGAGGGTTTTCGTCCTGCTCAATCGCTATCCCTACACGAACGGCCATCTGATGGTCGCCCCGTACGACCACGAGGCGCGGCTCTCCCACTCGACCGAGGAGACCCTGACCGAGCTCGTCCGAACGATTGCGCGTGGCGAGAAGATCCTCGTCGAGAACTACCGGACGGACGGCCTGAACATCGGAATCAACCTCGGCTCCGCCGCAGGCGCGGGCGTTTCGGATCACTACCACGTGCACCTGGTCCCCCGCTGGAGCGGCGACACGAACTTCATGACGGTGGCGGGAAACGTGCGGGTCGTTCCGGAGGAGCTCGCCGTCACGCGCCGCCGCCTCGCTCCTCTCTTCGCCGACAGGGCGTCTTGAGCGCCGAGGCGGTTGAGGGGCGGCATCCCGCGGTCGTTGCCGCCCTTGCCTGGATCTTTCCGGGTCTCGGCCACCTCTATCTCGGCCGGCGGAGGACCGCGCTCTTCTACGCGCTCATCGTCACGGCGACGTTCCTCCTCGGCCTGTCCTTCGAGGGACGGCTCTACACGATCGACAGCTCGCAGCCGCTGTCGATCCTGGCGACGTTCGCCGTGTCCGGCGCGGGACTTCTGAACCTCGCCGCGCGCTTCCTTTCTGACAACCCGTCCGGCACAATCCTCGCCCCCACGTACGAGTACGGGTGCGCGTACCTTCTCACCGCGGGACTCATGAACCTGCTCCTGATGCTGGATGCGTGGGACGTCGCGAAGGGGAGGAAGTGATGGCCTCAATCCTTCCGGTCGATCACTTCCTGATCATGGCGGTCTATGCGGTCCTCGTGTCGGGATTCTTCGCGCTCCTGTGGCGGGAATCGGCGCGGGAGCGCCGCCGCCTCTTCGCGATCCTTCTCGCGGCGCTCGTCGGCGGCGGGCTCGCCGTCGCGTGGTTGATGTATCCGTTTCCGTCGTGAGCGTCACTGTCATCCTGAGCAAAGCGAAGGATCTCCCCTAAAAAGCGGGGGATTCTTCGGCCCTTCGGGCCTCAGAATGACAGCGTGAGTCTGAACCTTCTCATCTCCGCGGGGGAGGCTTCGGGGGACCTCCACGGAGCTCGGCTCCTGGCGGCACTGAGGTGCCGTCGGCCCGATCTCATTGCGTTCGGGATGGGCGGCGAGCGCCTCGAAACGGGAGGCCTCGAGCGGATCGTCGAGTCCGAAGCGCTCTCCGTCGTGGGGGTCTTCGAGGTGTTCGAGAAGCTTCCCGCGCTTTCGAGGGCGCTCTCCCGGATGTCGAAGGCGGCCCGCGCGGGCCGGCCGGACGCCGCGATCCTCATCGACTTTCCCGATTTCAACGGACTCCTCGCGCGGCATCTCCACCGCGCTGGCGTCCCGCTCCTCTACTACGTGAGCCCCCAGGTGTGGGCGTGGCGCGCCGGGAGGGCGCGTACGATCGCCCGGCTCGCCCGCAGGATCGTGACGCTCTTCCCCTTCGAAGCCGAGATCTACCGGCGCCTCGGAGCGGACGCGGTATGCGCGGGACACCCGCTCGTCGATGACGTGCGCGAGGGGCTCGCGTCGGACCCGCCGATTGCGCGCGGCGAGAGGCGCCGGCTCGTGCTCCTTCCCGGCAGCCGCGTCGCCGAGGTGCGCAAGCACTGGACGCCGATGCTCGAAGCGGGGCTGGCGCTCGCGCGCCGGTTCGACCTCGACGTGGTCGCGCTCCGTGCGCCGGGATTGCCGGAGGAGCTCTTTCCCGACGCCGCACGCCGAAACGTTTCCGTCTTGTCTTCGAGCCGCCACTCGCTCCTCGCGTCGGCGGACCTCGCCTTCGTCGCCTCGGGGACGGCGACGCTCGAGGCCGCTCTCTGCGGCGCACCGATGGTGGTCGTGTATCGCACGACGGCAGCGACGTTCGCGATCGCGAAGACTCTCGTCCGACTTCGCTGGATCTCGCTCGTGAACATCGTCGCGGGCGAGGAGGTCGTCCCCGAGCTGCTGCAGGACGACGTCAACGCGGCTCGGCTCGAACGGGAGGGCGCCGCCCTGCTCGATTCTCCGGAACGCCTCGCGAGCATGCGCTCCTCGCTCGCCGACGTCGCCCGTCAGCTCGGACCGCCCGGAGCGAGCGAGCGCGCCGCCGACGCGATCCTGGACGCCATCGTTTCGGGTGAGCCGCAGAGGCTTGCGGAGCCATGAAACCGCTTTCGAGACTTCTCGCCTACTTCCGGCCGTATCGGTGGCGTGCGGCGGCCGCGCTCGCGGCCATGGGGATCGTCTCGCTCTCGACCGTGCTGCTTCTCTTCCTCCTCACCAAGGTCATCGACGACGTCCTCGGGGCGGGGGCCGCGTCGGCGATCCCCGGCTTCGGGAGTGGTGCAGGGGAGCCGGCGGCCCCTTTCCTGCGGTGGCTCGACTCGATCTACCTGTCCGTGCGCGGCGCGGCGGAGGCCGCGGGCCTCCCGGTTCGTCTCGCCGTACCGCTCCTTCTCGTTCTCGCCCTCACCGCGAAGAACGTCTTTTCGTACTTCTCGGAGTTCGCGTTCAACGGGATAGGCCTCTCGATGGTTCGAGACCTCCGCCGCGACGCCTACGCGAAGCTCCTCCGTCAGTCCGCGAGCTTCTACTCGCGCTCATCGACAGGGGACCTCCTCTCCCGGCTCCTTTCCGACGTCGAGCTCATCCAATCGGCGTTCGGGACGCGACTCGCGGACTTCGTTCAGGGCGGCGTCACCATCGCCCTCGTACTCGTGTACATCGTTTCGCTGAACGCCCGGCTCTCCGTTTTCGTGCTGGTGCTCGCCCCGATCCTGCTGCTGCCGATCATCGAGGTGACGCGCCGTCTGCGGCGGACGACGTTCTCCTCGCGCGAGCGGATTGGCGAGATGGGGGCTCTTCTCTCCGAGACGCTCCGGGGACACCGGGTCATCAAGACCTACGGGATGGAGCCGTTCGAGGCGGAGCGTTTCGCCCGCGCGAACGACCGCTACTTCCGGGTGACCCGCCGCACCGTCCGGATCCAGGCGTTGAACTCGCCGATGATGGAGGTCATCGCGGGGCTGGGGCTCGCGGCGATCTTCGTGTACGCCGCGTCGCAGATCCGCTCGGGCCAGATGACCGTCGGCGGGCTCATCTCCTTCCTCGCGGGGCTCATGATGCTCTACAAGCCGTTGAAGGACGTGACGAAGGTGAACATGGCGCTTCAGCTCGCGCTCTCGTCCTCCCGCCGCGTTTTCGAGCTGATCGACTCGCCGGCCGAGATCGCCGACAAGCCGGACGCCGTCGCCCTGCCCGCCTTTGCGCGAGAGATCCGCTACGAGAAAGTCTCCTTCCGTTACGGCGAGGATCCGGTTCTCCTGGACGTCGACCTGACGATCCGGCGCGGCGAGACCGTCGCGATCGTCGGACCATCCGGGGCGGGCAAGACAACGCTCGTCAACCTGTTGCCGCGGCTCTACGACCCGACCGCGGGCCGCGTGACGCTCGACGGCGTGGACCTTCGCGACGCGACCCTCGAGTCGGTGCGCCGGCAGATCGGGCTCGTCACGCAGGAGACCGTGCTCTTCGACACCAGCGCCCGCGAGAACATCGCTTACGGCCGGCCCGAAGCCTCGGAGGAAGCCGTCCGCGCCGCATCGGTGGCGGCCTTCGCCGACGAGTTCGTCGCTCGCCTCCCCGAGGGCTACGAGACGCGTCTGGGCGAAGACGCCGGGCGCCTGTCGGGCGGGCAGAAGCAGAGGCTCTCGATCGCCCGCGCACTCTACAAGGACGCGCCGATACTCATTCTCGACGAGGCGACGTCCCAACTCGACTCCGAGTCGGAGGGCCTCGTCGCTCGCGCGCTCTCGAATCTCATGGCGGGAAGGACGACCCTCGTCATCGCGCATCGCCTCTCGACTGTGCGCCGGGCCGACCGCATCCTCGTCCTCGACCGCGGCCGGCTCGTCGAGTCGGGGACCCACGCCGAGCTCTTGACTCGAAACGGCCTCTACCGCAGGCTGCACGACATGCAGTACTTCCTGGAGACCGACGCCGGGATGGAAGGCCGCCCGTGACGGTCCGCAGCATGACCGGTTTCGGCCGCGCAAAGGGAAACCTCGGCGACGAGTGGGCCGCCGAGGTCGTCGCCCGGAGTGTCAACCACCGGTTCCTGGACATCACCGTGAAGGTGCGCGAGAGCGAGGTGGAGCTCGAGCCGGTGCTGCGCCGCGTGTTCACGCGCCACCTCGCACGGGGGAAAGTTGAGGTCTCGCTCCGAATGCGGCGAGCGGCTCCTGCCCCGACGACGATCTCGATCGACGAGGGGCTCCTCGAAACGCTGCTCGCGCGGTTCGCCCTTCTCGCCGAGCGGTACCCCGTCAGCGGAAAGCTCGAAGCGCGAGACCTCCTGACGATTCCGCAGATCTTCTCCGTAGAGAGCTCCGGCGAGGGGTTCTCCGAGCGCGACGTCGCGGCCTTGGAAGCGATCGGCGACGAAGCGGCGCGCGCCCTCGTCGCCATGCGCGAGGGGGAGGGGGCGCTCGTTGCCGCGGACCTGGCGGAGCGGGTCACGTTTCTGGAGAAGCGACTCCGCCAGCTCGCCGGGCGCCGCGGGGAGATTCTTCAACGGAACGTCGAGAGCCTCCGCGAGCGGCTCCGCGTCCTGATGACGGAGCCGGGCATCGATCCCGGCCGGCTCGAGCAGGAAGCCGCGCTCGCGGCGGACCGGTCGGACGTCGCCGAGGAGCTCCAGCGCCTGGAAGGGCACCTCGGACAGTTCGCGGGGCTGCTCGCGACCGCACAAGAGCCGGTCGGGAAGAAGCTCGACTTCCTCGCTCAGGAAGTCCTCCGGGAGCTCAATACGCTCGGATCGAAGGGCCGCGACCTGCAGATGATCCGGGAGGTCCTCGAGATGAAGTCCGAGATCGAGAAGGTCCGCGAGCAGGTTCAGAACCTGGAATGAGCTCGCGCGCCCCCGGAAACCTCTTCATCGTTTCTTCGCCGTCGGGAGGCGGGAAGACGACGCTCATTCGCCGGTTGATCGGCGACCCTCCCGGCGAGCCGATTCACTTCTCGGTTTCGCACACGACCCGCCCCCGTCGGGCGGGGGAGAGGCCCGGCCGGGAGTATTACTTCGTCACGGACGCCGTCTTCCGGAGGATGGCGGCGCGGGGTGCTTTCCTCGAGCACAACCTCGTTCACGGACGGCGCTACGGCACCTCCCGCGCGGAGGTCCTCGCACGGCTCCGGCGCGGGGAGGACGTCGTCCTCGACATCGACGTGCAGGGCGCGCGCGACATCCGTCGGGCTTATCGGAAGGCCGTATCGATTTTCATCGTCCTCCCGAGCCCCAGGGAGCTCGAGCGGCGGCTGCAGCGCCGCGGCCTGGACGAAGAAGACGAAATTCAGAGAAGGCTTCGGGCGGCGCGCTCGGAAATCCGGCAAGCCAAGCAGTTCCAGTACGTTATCGTGAACGACGACCTCGAACGGGCAACGGTTGAGTTACAATCCATTGTTCGGGCCACCCGGGTCACCTACGCCCGGCAGAACGAGCGCCTGGAGCGCATCTTCCGCGAATTCCGCTGAAAGAGGTTCCAACATGATTCAGAACATTCCCGAAGGGGTGGACAGCAAGTTCCGTCTCGTCCTGCTCATCGCGCGCCGGGCGGAGCAACTCATGCGCGGTGCGAGGCCGAAGCTGAAGACCGACCGCGCCATCAAGCCGACCCGTCTCGCCGCCGACGAGTTCGACGAGAACCAGATTCGCTGGGACTACGGCGAAGAGGGCGGCGTTCTCGAGCCGGCGACCGACGAC
>JBKJVY010000292.1:0-13849 GCA_046717185.1 Thermoanaerobaculia bacterium | reverse complement strand
GCCGCACCGTGCTCCTGGACGGCTGCCACAACGCGGAGGGCGCCGAGGCGCTCGCCTGCTTTCTTCGCGACGTCGGACTGGAGGGGCGGGCGCGCCTCGTCTTCGGCGCGATGGCGGACAAGGACGTCGAAACGATCGCGGCGATCCTCTTTCCCGCCGCGGCGAGCGTGCGGCTCGTTTCCGCACCCTCTCCGCGCGCCGCCACGGTGGGGGAGCTCGCGCGGCGGACCACCGCGGTGCGGCCGGACGCGCTCGTGAGCGAGAGCCTCGAAGCCGCCCTCCGGGATCTCCTCGCGGAGAACAACCCCGCCCCTATAATCGTCGCCGGCTCCCTCTACCTCGTCGGTGAAGCGCGCGCTCTGATCCTCTCGGGGAGGCTCGAGGACGAATGACGATCGCGGCATCCCCTCTCACGCGGACCGATTTCGAGCGGCTCGAGGATGAGCGGCTCGCGATCTTCGGCTCCCGAAGCGCGCTCGCGACCCGCCCGCGGGGCCCGCTGCCCTCCGACGAGCACGACTCGCGGACCGAGTACGTGCGCGACCGGGACCGGATCATCCACTCGCGCGCCTTCCGTCGCCTGAAGCACAAGACCCAGGTGTTCATCCCGTTCGAGGGGGACCACTTCCGGACCCGTCTCACGCACACGATCGAGGTGTCGCAGATCGCGCGCAGCGTCTCGCGAGCGCTCGGGCTGAACGAGGACCTGACGGAGGCGATCGCGCTCGGCCACGACCTCGGGCACACCCCCTTCGGCCACTCCGGTGAGAGCGTGCTCGATCAGCTCCTCCGCGCGAGCCACCCGGACGCGGGTGGGTTCAAGCACAACTACCAGTCGGTCCGCGTCGTGGACCGCCTCGAGCGCCGGTACGACGAGCCTGGCCTGAACCTCACGGACGACGTGCGTGAGGGGATCTTCAAGCACACCGCGTGGCGGCGGGACTTTCCCTTCCCTCTCGACTTCGCCGAAGGGCTCCGCTTCGAGTCGGGCGGCACCCTCGAGGCGCAGGTCGTGAACTGGTCCGACGAGATCGCGCAGCAGACGCACGACCTCGAGGATGGGATCGAGCTCGCCGGCGACGACGCGATCGAGGCGCTGGCGGTATCGCGCGTCGCTCGGGCTGCGCGCGGCGGCGGCCGCGACCCCGCGGTGCGCCGAGCGGCGCTCATCCGGGGCATGATCGCCACACTCATCACCGACCTGATCCGGGCCTCGCGGACCCGAATCGAGAGCTGGGTCGAGTCGAAAGGCATCACGACGCCGGCCGGCTTCGAGGACTGGCGAAAGAAGCTCCCGGGCGACCTCGTGGGTTTTTCGGACGAGGGGCGGCGGCTCTACAGCGAGCTCCGGCAGTTCGTCTACCGCCACGTCATCCACTCTTTTCCGGTCTCGCGGCACGACGGCCGCGCCCGTCGCGTCGTTTCCGGTCTATTCCACGCGTACAGCGAGAACCCGCGGCTCCTGCCGGATTCGGTTCTCGAGGGGCTCCGGCAGGAGCTCAAGGTCCGCCTCCTCCGGGAGGTTTCGCTTTCCGAGGTCCGGTCCGAGATCCGGAGTTACCGGACGCGACCCGAGTTCTACCGGACGATCGCCGACCACATCGCGGGGATGACCGACAGCTACTGCATCGCCGAGTACCGGGAGCTGGTAGTCGGCTGACTCGACCTCTTCTCGGCACTCGGCGCGGTTCGGTCGCCGAACTCGACCGCGTGCCTTAGACTCTCTCCCGTGAGCCGAATCGCACCGGTTTCCGGGCCGGCTGCCTTCCTCGACCGGGACCTCGACGTCGTCGACCCGGCGGTTGCCGGCTGGATCCGCGACGAAGAGCGGCGGCAGAACGAAGGGCTCGAGCTGATCGCGTCGGAGAACTTCGTCTCCCGCGCCGTCCGGGAAGCGCAGGGCTCGGTCCTCACCAACAAGTACGCGGAGGGTTATCCGGGGCGCCGCTACTACGGCGGCTGCGAGTTCGTCGACAAGATCGAGGCCACGGCGATCGAGCGGGTCAAGAAGCTCTTCGGCGCCGAGCACGCGAACGTCCAGCCCCACTCCGGGTCCCAGGCGAACATGTCCGTCTACATCACGGTGCTGAAGCCGGGCGACACGATCCTCGGGATGAACCTCTCGCACGGCGGCCACCTGACTCACGGCCACCCGCTGTCGTTCTCCGGCAAGGAATACAAGGTCGTGGCCTACGGCGTGCGGCGCGAGGACGAACGCATCGACTACGAAGAGCTCGCGGCCGTCGCGCGAGAGCACCGCCCCGGCCTCATCATCGCCGGGGCGTCCGCGTACTCGCGCGAGATCGACTTCCGCCGCTTCGCGGAGGTCGCGGACGAGGTCGGCGCCGTCCTGATGGCCGACATCGCGCACATCGCGGGGCTCGTAATCGCCGGGCTTCACGTCTCGCCCGTGCCGCACGCGGCCTTCGTCACCTCGACGACCCACAAGACGCTCCGCGGCCCGCGCGGCGGGTTCGTTCTCTGCGGGGCCGATCGCGCGAAGGACCTGGACCGGAGCGTGTTCCCGGGAGTGCAGGGCGGACCCCTCGAGCACGTCATCGCCGCGAAGGCGGTCGCGTTCAGCGAGGCGGACACGCCGGAGTTTGCGAACTACCAGCGGCAGGTCGTCGCGAACGCAAAGGCGCTTGCGGCCCGGCTCGCGGCGCGCGGCTTCCGGATCGTCTCGGGTGGCACCGACAACCACCTCATGCTCCTGGACGTCGGCGCGGCCGGCCTCTCCGGGAAGGAGGCCGAGAAGATGCTCGAAGCGGCAGGCCTGACGGTGAACAAGAACACGATTCCCTTCGACACGCGGCCTCCGCTTGTGGCTTCCGGCATCCGGATCGGCACCCCCGCGGTGACGACGCGCGGGATGGGGGCGGCGGAGATGGAGATGATGGGTGACGCAATCGCTCGCGTGCTCGAGTCCCGCGGAGACCCCGGCGTCACGGTGGAGGTCCACTCCGCCGTATCGGAGTTGTGCGCGGCTTTCCCTCTGCCGGTGTGAGTTCCGATTCGGCTGGTCCCGCTTTTCGTCAGCCCCGGTGAATCCACCGGATCCGCACGAGGTCTCTCAGCATCCGGAACGAGTCGCGCACGACGGAGACTTTCGATTCGGGGGAGTTGAACCAGAGCACGGGCACTTCGGCGATCGAGAGGCCCTCCTTGCGCGCGAGGTAGAGGATCTCGACGTCGTAGGCGAAGCGGTCGATCCGCGCCCGTCGGAATAGGTCGCGGGCGACGTCTCCGCGAAACAGCTTGAAGCCGCACTGGGTGTCGCGGATGCCGGATACGGCTATGAGGCGGACGAACGTGTTGAAAGTCTTGCCCATGAACTGGCGATAGAAGGGCTGGCGCTTGCGAACGAGCTCTTCGTCGAGCGCCCGGGATCCGATCGTCACGGGATGCGTGGGAAGTCGTTCGGCGAGCTTGACCCACTCGCTGAGCGGCGTCGAGAGGTCCGTGTCGGACACGAGGAGCGGGTCGCCGGTCGACGCGAGGACCCCGGTCCGGATCGCAGCGCCCTTTCCGCGGTTCTTCGGGTGCCGGAGTAGCGCGATTGGAAGGTTCTCTTTTTCCGCCGCGAGACGCGCGGCCTCGCCCGTTCCGTCGGCGGAGCCGTCGTCCACCACGATCACCTCCCACTCCCACCCGCCCGGGTTGCCGCGCCGCCAGGCGGCAATCTCGGCCATCGCGCGCTCGATCCGCCCCCGCTCGTCGAACGCCGGAACGACGAGAGACGCCTTGCCTCCCGGTACGGTCCGGCTCATCGCCGGATCGCTTCGAACACGAACTGGTACCCGAACAGCGTGGGCCAGACCCGGGCGGTCCCCTGCGCGAAAGCGCGCGCGGCGGCGGCGAGCGGGCCCCGCGCGAGCACGGGAAGCGCGAGCTCGTAGGGCATCGCCGTCGGGACGGCGGCGACGACCTGGAAGCCGTGGCCCTCCAGCAGTCTCCGGCCGGTCGACCGCGTATAGAAGGAGACGTGGGTGCCGTCGAGGATGCCCCGATCCGTGTACTCGAACCGGCCGAGCAGAAGGGCGGCCCGGACCGACACGTTCGCGACGTTGGGGATCGACGCGAGAAGAATTCCTCCCGGCCGCAGCCAGTCCCGGATCCGGCCGAGCATGGCGGCCGGGCTCGACACGTGCTCCAGCACGTCCGCGCAGACGACGGCGTCGAAAGGCTCTTCCCAGTCGCCGGCCTCGAAGGCGTCGACCGCTCTCCAGTCGTCGTAGCCGGCGCGCGCCGAGGCGGGCAGGGAACGGTCCGGCTCGACGCCGGCGAGGTACGAACAGCGGCTCCGCACGGCGCGGCCGAGGTGCCCGCCCGCGGCGCCGAGGTCGAGGAGGCGCAGATTCTCGGGCATGGCGAGTATGCGGCGGCGAAGATTGTCGTGCGAGGAGCCGGGGATCTCCTTCCAGACGTACTTCTCCGCGTCTCCGGCAACGGCCACCGGCGCGCCGCCCGATCCTTCCCGGTCAGACACGGAAACGATGGGCGATCGGGTAGCGGCGGCCTTCGCCGAACGCCTTCGCCGTGACCTTCGGGCCCGGAGGCATCTGCCGGCGCTTGTACTCGTTGCGGTCCACGCGTCGCGCGATCTCCCGAGCGAGATCGGGCGAAACCTTCGCTCGCTCGGCGGCCGCGTCGACGGGAAGCGAATGGTCGACGAGCGCTTCGATCAAGGGATCCAGGGCCGAATACGGCGGGAGGGTATCGCTGTCTTTCTGGTTCGGCCGGAGCTCCGCGGACGGCTCCTTCGACAGGATCGCGGAGGGAATCTTCTTCCGTTCCCGGTTTATCTCCCGCGCGAGCTCGTAGACGAGCGTTTTCGAAATGTCGGAGATCACCGCGTATCCCCCCGCCATGTCGCCGTACAGCGTGCAGTAGCCGACGGCGATCTCCGACTTGTTGCCGGTCGAGAGGACGAGGTAACCGAAGCGGTTCGACAGTCCCATGAGGATCGCGCCGCGAATTCGCGCCTGGAGGTTCTCTTCGGCCGGTACGCGGTCGCCCGACCCGAACGCCGGACCGAGGACACGACGATACGCCTCGAACACCGGGCCGATGGGGATCTCCGCCAGCCGGATTCCCAGGCGCTTCGCGACCTCGCGCGCGTCCCGGAGGCTCCCTTTCGAAGAGTAGGGCCCGGGCATAGCGACCCCCAGGACCTTCTGCGCGCCGAGCGCTTCGGCGGCGAGCGCCGCCGTGACGGCCGAGTCGATCCCGCCCGAGAGGCCAAGGACTGCCTCCCGGAATCCGCACTTCGCGGCGTAGTCGGACAGCGCGAGGACGAGCGCGCGCCGGAGACCCGCGACGTCGTCTTCCGCCGGGGGCTTCGGACCGCGGCCGCCGGGAAGGTCGATCGTCCAGAAGTCCTCCTCGAAAGAGCGGCTCCGCCCGACGACCCGACCGTTCGCGTCGAACGCCGCTGACGCTCCATCGAAGACGAGCCCGTCGTTGCCCCCCACGAGGTTGCAGCTGACGAGCGGCACCTTCGTCCGACGGGCGATGCGGCCCATCATCCGGCGGCGCAGCCGATCCTTGCCGAGCGTGTACGGGGAGGCGGAGATGTTGGCGTGGAGGTCCAGGTGGAGTGCGGCGAGCTCGGCGACGGGGTCGTGGGCGTAGAGCGAGCGTTTCCAGAACGTCTTGTCGTTCCAGATGTCCTCACAAATCGTTACGCCGACGCGCATGCCCTTGATCCGCAGGACGAGCGCAGGCCCGCGCCCCGGCTCGAAGTAGCGTCCCTCGTCGAAGACGTCGTAGGTCGGTAGCAGCCGCTTGTGGTACTCGCCGACGCGCTTGCCCCCCCGCGCCGCCACGGCTGCGTTGAAGACGGTCCGGCCGCTTCGCGCCCGGTTTCGGAGCGGGGTGCCGTAGAGCCATGTTGCGGAGCCGGCCGCGCGCGCGATCCGAACCGTGGCGCGCTCCGACTCGTCGAGGAACGAACGGCGCTCGAGCAGGTCTCGGGGCGGGTAGCCGGATACGGCGAGCTCCGGAAAGAGGACAAGGTCCGCTCCCTCGCTCTCCGCGCGCCGGCCGCACGCGACGATCTTCTCGAAGTTGCCGGGAAAGTCCCCGACGGTGGTGTCGATCTGCGCGACCGCGACGCGCAGGTGCGGGCTGCTCAACCGTCCCGAACCAGCGTCCGGCCCGACAGGCGGTCGGCGAGGGTCGGCGCCTCGGGGTTCCGGGCGGTCCAGAAGAGGGGGAGACCGAGCCCCGCGAAGGTGAGGAGGGTTCCCACCCAGCGTCGCGCTGCCTCGGACGGGGTGAGGTGTCGTCCCGCGCCGTCGTCCCTGGCCGCAAGACCGGCGAGCGACATCCCGACGGTGCGGCCGAACAGAACGAGAGGAACGACCGTCGCAAAGAAGGAAACGTCGAGGGCGAAAGCGGCGGCCCAACCGAGCCCTTCGAACTCGGGCGTGCGTCCGCGGGCGGCAAAGGCGCCGAGCAGGGCGACGAGGACGAGCAGGACCGCCGTCGCGACGTCCGCTGCGGCGCCGATCGCGCGATCCGAGATCGAGGCCATGCCGGACGAGAGCGCACTCGCCCCCGACCCTGAGGCAGCAGCGAGGTCGAGCGGCGGCTCCGGACGAAGAGGAAGGTCGGCGAAACGGCCCCCGGCTCCCGTCTCTTCCGGCCCGCTCTCGTCGAAGCCAGCGGGAGGGCGGCTCATGGCCGGGGCGAGACGTACCGCACGTAAATCTGCCCGAGCAGATCGAGGTCGCCCGCGCGATAGCGCTCGGCGAAGCGGCGGTGCCTCGCGGCCTCTTCGTCTTGCGCGTCCAGGGCGAGAACCTCTCCGAAGGATTCCTTCGCCTTCTCGTAGAGCCCGTTCTGGAGCTGCGCGACCCCCTGGTTGAAGTAGGAGCGCAGCAGGTACGAGCGCGCGTCCTGGTTGTCGCGCCCGGCCTGATAGATCCTCCAGAGCATGGGAATCGCGGTCTCGTATTCCGCCTCGTTGTAGAGCTTGACGGCGGGAGTGAGCTCGCTCACCTTCGTCGACGCCGCCGCCATCTGCTGCGAGAACGCCGGGTCCTCGGGGAAGTGCGGGGCGGCGAGGCTGAAGCTCTTCAGAGCGTCGATGTAGCGCTTCTCCGCCAGAGCCGTTTCCGCCTGTGCCCGGAGGACGGACGGTTCAATTCCCGTCCCGCCAGGCGGGGGCGCGGGCGGTGCGGACGCTCCGGCGGAGCCGGAGGGCGGGTCCGCCGCCGCGGGACCGGAGAGCGACGCGAGGAGCTTCTGCGCTTTCGCATAATCGGGGTGGCCGCGCGGAATACGGCCGAGCTCCTCGGTGGTTTCCGCGATCTTGCCGTCACGAAAGAGCGCGGTCGCGTGCTCGAGCGACGCCCCGGCCTCCGCCGTAGCGGCGGGCGCCTTCTCCGCAGGACCGCGGAGGAAGAAGTAAGCGCCGGCCGCGAGGATGACAACGAGGACGCCGGCGAAGAGGGGGAGGCGTCCGCCGCGCGCGATGCCGGGGCGCTTCTCCACGGTTGCCGCCGTCTCGGCGACGCCCGCGGTCTCTTCGACTGGCCGCGGGATGCTCGTCCACGATCGGCGGCCCGGAGGTCCCGACTGATCCATCTCCTCGGCCAGGACGTCGCTCGAAGTGGAGACTGCGGAGAGGTCGTGCGGAGGAAGCGCGGCCGGCTGCCGGGGTGGCGTCACCGGCGTGGCCGGGGCGGGAGCCGCGGGAACGGGAGGGGCCGGGGCCGGTCCATCGAGCGCGAGCAGCGAGTCGAACTGCGTCCGCGCTCCGTCGAGGTCTCCCCGGGCGAAGCTCTCCTGTCCCTGCGCAAGGGCTGAGGCCAGCCGGTGGCTCTCGTCGGTCATCTCCTGGCGCGTGGCTTCGATTCGGGAAACCGCCTCTTCGTTGTTGATGTCGCTCAGGAAGACCCGCGACCAGATCTCGATGGCCTGCTGTCGGTCTCCGCGGTACCGCGCCTCGTCCCCCTGTTTCAGGAGGGCGGTGATTTCCTCCTCGACGCTCGGGGGCGGACGATAGGAGAGCTCCGGATCGCCGGCGAGCGGCCCGTGCGACAGTCCCGGGATCGGAACTTCGGCCGAAGGCGGAGCGGCGCCGGGACCAAAGGGGAGCCCGACCTCGCCCGCGGGCGCCGGCGCGGTGAAGTCGGAAATCGGGCCGTCGAGCGAGAGCGTGTCGAGTGAGAGGTCTTCCAGCCCGCCGAAAGCGGACGGCTCCGCCGGGCTGAGAGCGGAAACGAGGGGCACGTCCTGCGTCGTCCGGGATACCGGCGGTTCGGGCGCAGGCGGAGCGACGGCTTCGGCGACGAGGACCGCGTGGAGCTTCTCGAGATTCACGTCCGCCTTCGGGTTGCGCGCCTTCTCCTGCAGCTTGCGCGCCGGGTTGAAGCGCGGATCCATTTTGAGGATGAAGTCGCAACCGATCAGACAGTCGTCGAGCTTGCCGTCCTTGAAGAGGTCCAGGGAGTGGCGGAACGTCGAGAGGATCTTTGCCCGGACCTCTTTTGGCAGCGACAGGTTGCCCGGATAGGCCCCGGGCAGTCCCGCGCTCAAAGGTCACCCGCTGAGGCGGGCCGGCCCGTCCCCCATGTTCCGGCATCGAGCAAGCTCACGGTCCCGGAAATTATAAACTGCGGCGCCTGGAGAATCCCGCGAAGCGAACGGTGATCGAGTGCGTCCCGAACATCTCGGCGGGGCGGGATCCGAACGTCGTGTCCGAGATCGCCGAGGCCGTCCGCGAGGTCCCGGGCGTCCGACTGCTCGACGTTTCCTCCGACTCGGCCCACAACCGCAGCGTTCTGACGTTCGTCGCGGACGAGGATGGCATCCGCGAAGGGGTCCGCGCGCTCTTCGCCGCCGCCATACCCCGCATCGATCTTACCCGGCACTCCGGCGAGCACCCCCGAATGGGCGCCGTGGACGTGGTCCCGATCATCCCCATTCGCGGCACGACACTGGAGCGGTGCGTGGCGCTGTCGCGGGAGATCGGAGCCGAGATCGCCGAGCACCATCGGGTTCCGGTCTACCTCTACGAGGACTCGGCGTCCTCGGAGCGCCGACGCAACCTCGCCGAGATCAGGAAAGGGCAGTTCGAAGGGTTCGCCGAGAAGATGAAGGCTCCCGAGTGGAAGCCCGACTTCGGTCCCGACGCCCCACACCCGACGGCCGGAGCCGTGGCGGTCGGCGCGCGCTCGCCGCTCATCGCCTACAACATCAACCTGGGAACGCGGGACCTGGCGGTCGCCGACCGAATCGCGAAGGCGATCCGGCACCTGGGCGGCGGGTTTCGTTACGTGAAGGCTCTTCCGGTGGAGCTCGCCGACCGCGGCCAGGTACAGGTTTCGATCAACATGACGAACTATCGCAAGACCCCGCTCCACCGCGTGTTCGAGTGCGTCCGGTCGGAGGCAGAGCGACACGGAGTTTCCGTGGTCGGCTCGGAGATCGTGGGATTGTGCCCCGCCGAGGCGCTGGTCCTGGCGGCGGAGCATTATCTGCGCCTCGAGAGATTCTCGATCGAGCAGGTGCTGGAGTTGAGGTTATTGGAGGAGTAGTGCCCCACAGGCCGGTTTCTCCGATGTCAGCGAGAACCGAGACCGGGAATCACTCCCTTTCGACTTCGATCCCGTAGGCCTTCAACTTCCGGTACAGATTCGACCGCTCGAGATCGAGCGCCTCGGCGGTGCGGGAGACGTTGCCCCGGTTTTTTCTGAGAGCGGCGAGGATGTAGCGTCGTTCGAAGTCCTCACGTGCGTCGCGCAGCGGGGCGTTCGGAGCGATCACCTCGCCGATCGCGTCGCGGATCTCTGCCGGGAGGTCCTCGCGCCTCACCTCCTCCGAAGGGGAAAGGATCATGAGCCGCTCGATCAGGTTCTTGAGCTCCCGCACGTTGCCGGGCCAGCGGTACTTCTCGAGAGCCTCGACTGCCGCGGCGGAGAGGGACTTCGGCTTGCGGCCGAAGCGAGCGGACGCCTCGCGAAGAAAGTGCTCCGCGAGGAGAGAAATGTCGTCGGTCCTTTCTCTCAACGCGGGCACGTCGATTGGGACGACCGCGAGCCGGAAATAGAGGTCCTCGCGAAACGCTCCCCGCCGGATCTCTTCGGCGAGATTCTTGTTGGTCGCCGAGAGGACCCGGGCGTCCGACTCGATCGGGCGCGTGCCGCCCACGCGCGTGAACCGGCCCTCCTGCAGCGCTCGCAGCACCTTCGCCTGTGTCTTTGCCGACATGTCCGCCACTTCGTCGAGGAAGAGGGTCGTGCCGTCGGCCTCTTCGAACTTGCCCCGGCGGTCCTCCGACGCGCCCGTGAACGAGCCTCGGACGTGACCGAAGAGCTCGGACTCGATCAAGTCTTCCGGGATGGCCGCGCAGTTGACCTCGACGAGGCGCGAGCCTCCCCGCTCGGAGAGCCGGTGGATCTGCCGGGCGACGAGCTCCTTCCCGGTGCCGTTCTCCCCGGTGATGAGAACCCGCGCGTCGGTCGACGCAACGCGGGCGATTTCCTCCCGAAGCCGACGCATCGGAGCGGACTCGCCGAGCAGAGCCGACTCGAACTCGCGGCGCCCTCGGAAGCTGGCGACCTCCGCGAGCAGATCCCGCCGCTCGATCGCCTTCTGCGCGGTGAGCACGACCCGGTCGAGCGAGAGTGGCTTTTCGAGGAAGTCGTACGCTCCGAGCCGCACGGCCCGCACGGCGGTCTCCACGTTGGCGTGGCCGGAGATCATCACGACCGGAACGTCTCGCAGCCGCCCGTCGGTCGCTTCGAGCAGCGAGAGGCCGTCTCGATCGCGAAGCCAGACGTCGAGGAATACGAGATCGTAGCTCTCCTCGACGAGACGGCGGAGCCCGTCTTCGCCGCTCTCGACCGCGGTGACCGCGTATCCCTCGTCGGTCAGGATCGCCGAGAGCGTCTCGCGTATCGCTTTCTCGTCGTCGATGACGAGGATGCGTCGCTTCTTCACGCGGCCGGTAGCTCGATGATGAACCGCGCGCCGCGCGGCCGGTTATCCTCGACGCGAATCGTCCCGTTATGGTCGGCGACGATGCGGGACACGATGGCGAGACCGAGCCCGGTTCCCCGTCCCTTCGTCGTGAAGTCGGGTAGGAAGAGCTTCTCCCGATCGCGCGATGGAATTCCCCGGCCCGTGTCCGCCACCTCGATCGTCACGCCGCCCGCTCGGTCGGAGAGCCGCACGACGATTTCACCGGTCGGGGCGCACGCTTCAAGGGCGTTGTCGATCAGATTGATCAGAACCCGCTTGATCTGCTCCGGGTCGAGCTGGACGCGGTCCCGGGTGAGCCGCGTCTCGACCCTCACCTGAACTCCCTCTCGCGCCCCTTCGAAAAGACGGACCGCCGAGGCCGCCAGATCGGCCAGGTCCACCGGCTCCGGTTTCATTTCCGGAAGTCTCGCGAAGCGTGAGAATTCGTCCACGAGCGCTTTCAGGACGCCCACTTCTTCGACGATCGTCCGGGTACCGCGCTCGATCGTCTCCGGCAGGTCTGCGGCGCCCGCGCGGAGGCGGCGGGCGATCCGTTCCGCGGAGAGCCGGATCGGGGTCAGCGGGTTCTTGATCTCGTGGGCGACGCGGCGCGCGACCTCGCTCCACGCCGCAAGCTTCTGTTCGCGCGCGACGTGCGTCGTGTCCTCGACCGCGACGACCCATCCCCCCCTCTTTTCGGGCGCGGCCGACGACAGGGGCCGCAGCGCGATCTCGAGCCGGCGCTCGCCGCCCTCCCCCGAGAGGATCAGCTCGCGCGGGCCCGCCGGCGTGCCACCCGACTCCGCTCCCTCGAGGAGCGCGACCAGGGGGGCGAGGTCGGCGCGTTCCTGCAGGCGGGTGAGCTCCAGGTCCTCCTCACCGAGCGAAAGGAGCGACCGCGCCGCCGGGTTGGCGACGGTCACCCGGCCCTCCGAGTCGAAGGCGAGCACGCCCGTGGTGACCGACTCGAGGACCGTCGAGAGCAGTTGTCGCTCCAGGTCGAGCCGGCGATTGATCTCTTGCAGCTCCTCGTTCGAGCGGAGCGTCGCGTCGCGCGCATCCTCGAGGCCCGCCGCCATGCGGTTGAACGAGTCCACGAGGACGCCGAGCTCGTCGTTCGCGGCGACGTCCACGCGAGCCGACAGGTCGCCCGCCCGGATCCGCCGCGTCGACTCGGACAGCGCGGCGATCGGCTCCGTGATCCGACGCGCGAGGGTCATTCCCGTCCAGATCGAGGCGAGCAGGACCGCGAGCGTGATGAGCAGGAAGGTGGAGACGTTCGCGGCTTTGATCGAGGGCTTCTGTACCTCGAGCTTCTGGTAGTCGCTCCACGCGGCCGCGATCGCGCGCATCGCCCGCGCGTCCACGGGAGGAACCCGGACCCCGGCCGCCAGGACGCGGGCGCCGGACCGATGCGCCGCCCGGAACAGGTGAGAGCCGTCGGCCATCACCTCTATCTTCAAGGACTCCCCCCGTTGCCGCGCGTCGCGGATCGTCTCCGGCGGAAGCGGCGGAACATCCGCGGCCGACGAGGCGGCCGCCTCGCGGGTGGAGCCCGCGTAGATCTCGGCGGTGTCGAGACGCTGCTCACGGCGAAAGTTTTCGAGCGCTCCGGGGAGCCCTTCGGGCGGCACGCCGTCGAGCGACAACCGCGCGAGGGCGCGGGCGTCCTCGCGCGCCGCCTCGGAGATCCGGCGCTCCGCCATGTCTTCCACGGCCCGCGCCCTCACGACGACCTCGCGGACCGGCGAGGAGAACCATCGGTCGATCGAGCGCTGAAGGAATCCGGTGGCGGTGAAGAATAGAAGTCCGATCGGAATGGCGGTCAAGCCGATGTAAGTGACGAGCAGCCGCGTCTTGAACTGCGATCCGATGACGCCGCGGCGCCGCTCGAGCCAGACCTTGATCAGGGTCCGGCAAAGGACGAACAGAACGGCGGCGATGAGTGTGACGTTCAGGTACGAAAGGACGAAGAGAAGGAGGCCGCGCGTGATCGTGTCGGGCTCCAACTCCTCCGCGCGCTGCCGGAGGACCGACACCGCGGACCAGACGACGAGCACCGCGAGCGCGAGTATCACGACCAGGCGGTTCTCCCGCCGATGGCGGTGGAGCTCGGCAACGAGGCTGGCCGCCGGCCCGGAGGAACGTGCGCCCGTGTCGGGGGGGACGCTCGCCTTCATCGCGGGGTCGCGCGCACGTTGAACCGCTTCGACTTCTTCCACGGGGTCCGGGAGTCGACGGGGATGATGGTGAAGACGTATCCGGCGTCGAAGCTCGCGCGCATCTGGACGTAGAGGTTTCGGGTCGGCCGGCCGCGCTGGAGGTGAAACGCGAGCAGGTTGTCGCGAGAAAGGAGGAGTCGCGCCGCCTCCGAGAACTCGCTCGCGGTCGTCCGGCGGAGAGGCTTTCCGTCGAGGGTTTCCTCGATCGCGTACTCCCGGGTCACCGGATCGTACGTTGCGGCAACCCGATACCGGCGCTGCTCGACAAAGTCATCGAACCAGTAAGGATAACGGCGGTAGAGGCGGATGTCGTAGCGGAGAGCCGTCTCGAGCCCCGCTTCCATCTTCTTCGCGAGTTCGGGATCCAGTGCACCGGCAATCGTGAACCCGATGAAGACGTCGCGACCGCGGGGCTCGACGCGGAGTTGCGAGACCCGTGGCTGACTGTCGTCCTGGGCGACGGCAACGGAAGCCGTCAGGAGGCCGCAAGCGAGGAGCGCGCCCCCGATGGGCTTGAACATTTCCCGCGATTGTAGCCGCGAGGGGGTGCAAGGCTTCGGCCCTGCTTTCTTACCGAAGAACGGGGAGCCGGTGGAAACCTATCTCCGGCCCGTCGCGCGGCGGCGCGTGCGGTCCGCGAGCGCCTCACGAGG
>JBKJVY010000291.1:0-7207 GCA_046717185.1 Thermoanaerobaculia bacterium | reverse complement strand
GGAGGTGAGTAATCCGGGGTGTGTCCAAGTCAGAGAAGAAAAGCAGTGTTCCGTCCTCATCGAGTTTTGCGATCAGGCGTTCTCCATCGGCACCTCCTGCTTTGAGGGCAGAGGGCGAGAACCGTGCCCTCGTCCCCTTTTCGCGGAACCTCTCTCGCGGAAGGTCTTGCGCCCCTCGCGGGGCCGACTGCGTCGGCGTCCGGCGCAAGAAAAGCTGCCGGATGAAACGAGCCGGAGCGAGCGGAACCCTCTGACCCGGCGGGACTCCGGGCTGCCGGAAAGCGCGGTTGGCACCCGACGGGAGTTTTGTCGGGGCTGTCGCACGGCCCGATAGACTCTGCCGTCGTGCCGGGCCGGGAGTTTGTCGTCGGAGTCTCGGGCGCGTCGGGCGCCTCGCTCCCGCGCCGCTTCGTCGAGCTCGTCAGCCGCTCACGAGCCGTGTCGCGCCTCCACCTCGTCTTTTCCGCCTCGAGCCTGGCGGTCGCGCGCACTGAGATCGACCCGTCAATCGCGACTGCTGCCGATTGGGTCTCCCGGCTGAAGCTCCCTCGCGACGCCGCGCGGCGCATAGTGCTGCACTCGAACGACGACGTCGGCGCGACGATCGCCTCGGGCTCCTACCCCGTCGCCGGCATGGCGGTCATCCCGTGCAGCGCCGGAACGCTCGGCGCGATCGCGAACGGGATCTCCCGCGACCTCCTTCAACGCGCCGCCGACGTCTGCCTGAAGGAGCGGCGGCCCCTCGTGCTCGCCTTTCGCGAGTCTCCTTACTCGCTCGTCCACATCGAGAACATGCGGCGCGCGACACTGGCGGGAGCGATTGTCGCCCCTCCCTCTCCCGCGTTCTACGTCCGGGACCCCTCGATGAATCGCTTCCTCGACGCGTGGTGTGCGCGTGCCGCGCGGCTCCTCGGGGTCGAGCTGCCGGACGAGACGTTTCGATGGGCCGGGACGGAGAAGGAGCGAGCGCGGAACCGACGGCGGTCATGACGAGCCCGTCTCCTCGTGTCGCGCGGCCGTTTCGCACGACGCTCGAGATGATCAAGTTCTCGCACACGATCTTCGCCCTGCCGTTCGCGCTGCTCGCCGCGGTGCTCGCGGCCGACGGCTGGCCGGATCCGGCGACACTCGCGAAGATCCTCCTCGCGATGATCGGGGCGCGCAGCGCCGCGATGGCGCACAACCGGCTCGCGGACCGGGAGATCGATGCCGCGAACCCGCGGACCGCGTCGAGAGCGCTCCCGTCCGGCGCCCTCTCGGTAACCTACGTCCGGGTCTTCCTCGCCGCCTCGGTCGTCCTCTTTCTCGCGGCCGCCGCGAGCCTGAATCGTCTGACGCTTCTCCTCTCGCCGGTCGCGCTCGCCCTGCTCTTCCTCTACGCGTATGCGAAGCGCCACACCGCGCTCTCGCACCTTCTCCTTGGCCTCTGTCTCGCGATGGCGCCGGTGGGTGCCTGGATCGCCGTGCGGGGCGACCTCGCCGCCGTACCGGTTCTGCTCGGCCTCGCCGTCCTCCTCTGGACCGCGGGCTTCGACGTGATCTACGCGCTGCAGGACGAAGAGCACGATCGCCGGACGGGACTCCACTCGATCCCGGCCCGACTCGGCGCGGGACCCGCGCTCGCGATCTCCGCGCTGTTCCACGCCGGGATGCTCGCGCTTCTCGCCGTCGTCTGGCTTCTCGAGGGGGGCGGGACTCTGTTCGGGATCGGCATCGCCGCGACCGCCGCGGCGCTCCTTTACCAGCACTCGGTCGTGCGGCCGCGGGATCTCTCACGGGTAAACGCCGCGTTCTTCACCGCGAACGGATTCGTGTCGGTGGCGCTCGCGGCGTTCGGAATCGCGGACGTGATGGTGAAGTAGGTTTTCAGCCGAGAACTTTTCTTCGATCTACAATCCGCGCCGATGGCCATCCCGTCCGAGGGCGACCTCACTCTTCGACACATCGCGCTCGACGGACCGATCGGAGTCGGAAAAACGTCTCTCTGCGAGATGCTCGCGCGCCGATTCCACGGCACGAAGATCCTCGAGGACGTGGACAACCCGTTCCTGACCGACTTCTACAAGAAGAAGAAGGGTTCGGCTTTCCAGACCCAGCTCTTTTTCCTTCTCTCGCGCTACCAGCAGCAGCGAGAGATCGCGCAGATTGACCTCTTCACGACGCTCGTCGTGGCGGACTACCACTTCCCCAAGGACAAGATCTTCGCGTACCTGAACCTCGACGACTCGGAGCTCCTGATCTACGACCGGCTCTACTCCCTGCTCTCCGATTCCGTGGCGAAGCCGGACCTCGTGATCTACTTGCAGGGGTCGCTCGAGACGTGCATGAAGCGCGTCAAGAAGGCCTCGCGCGCGTTCGAGAAAGGGATGACGCCGGAGTACCTCGCCCAGCTGATCGAGGCCTACAACTACTACTTCTACCACTACGAGGAGACGCCTCTTCTCGTCGTGGACACCAACGAGATCGACTTCGTCAACCAGGCGGCGGACTTCGACGACCTGGTGGCGCAGATCCGCCGCGCCCGCAAGGGTATGCAGTACTACGTCCCCGCGGCGCACGGGTAGGACCCACCCGATCGATCCCCGGGCTTGGTTGAGTCCGCTGCCCGGCACACTTCAATAGATCCAGATCTCCGCACAGCCTCGTAGCGCACTCGAGGTTTGTTTTTCCTGGTGTCCCATTCCGGCGCACCGGATCAAGAAAAGGAGTTTCCATGTCTATAGGTTTTCTTAACGCTCGCGAAAGCTGCCGGCTTTTCCGCCCTCTCCTCGCCGCCGCAGCCCTTCTCCTCCCGCTGCCGCTTCTCGCCAACCACCCCGTCTTCGTCGAGGGTAACTGCCCGCTTCCGACCAGCCGGACGAACGTCCTGCCGCTGACCTGCGGCGATTTCGACGGCGACGGCCTGATTGGCACCGCCGAAGACGTCGACGGCGATCGGACCTTTGGAACGATCAATGCCGCGCTCGGTGCGGCCAGCGGCGGCGCGAATCAGAACGGGAGAGTGACCATCGTAACTTCCGGTATTTTCCCGGAGATCGTGACCATCACCGGGGCCAACGGCAACATCACGCTCGAAGCCGCACCCGGCGTCGAGGCAAACATCGATGCAGTTCTCGCCGGAGACGCAGGCAACGCGGCCAGGCAAGCTTCCCCCGGGATCGTCGTCAACTCGCCGGCCGACCGCTACGTCACGATTCGCAACATCGTGAGCCGCAACTGGACCGAGGGCATCAAGGTCGTGGGCAACTCTCGCGTCACGATCGAAGACGTCCGCATCGAGAACAACGTCAACTACGGAATTCAGGTCTCTGACAGCGCTCGCGTCGCAATCGTCGGCAGCACGGTGAGCGCCACGGGCTTCCGTGCCGGCGCGACCGGAAACTTCCCGACCGCCAACGCGCCGAACCCGGGCATCGGCATCGAGTTCGAGGACAGCTCCTCGGGCCTGATCGCCGACTCGACCGTCACCGGCAGCTTCGCCGCCGGCATCTCCAACGAGTCGGCGGGCGGCGGAAGCCGCGTCCGGATCTCGGACGTCAACCTCTTCGACAACAACCCCGACCGGACCGGCGGGTTCGGGGGCGGTAAGTAGCCACTCCTTCCTGCTTCAGCCGGCGCGGCCGCCTTCCACGGCTGCGCCGGCTGGGTCAGGTCCCGGGGCACGGCCAGGGTCAACGCTGAATTCCTGAATTTGTGCCAGGGCTGAATTCAGCTATGGCACGAATTCAGCTTTTCAGCGTTGACCCCGTATAATTCTCTCGACGCCCTTGTCGGCGGCGATCCCGGTCTTCGGGACGTCGACCGAAAGGAAAGGAGCGCGACATGACGACTCTTTCCGAGACCTCTCCCCTCACTATCCCCGCACTCGTCGCCGCCAAAGGCGGGGAAAAGATCGCGATGCTGACCGCGTACGACGCGCCGTCCGCCGCCCTCCTCGACGCCGCCGGCGTGGACGTGCTTCTCGTCGGCGACTCGGTCGAGATGGCCGTCTACGGCGAGCCGAACACCCTCTCCGCGACGATGGACTCCATGGTCCGCCACTCACGGGCCGTATCGCGCGCGGTCAGGCGCGCGGTCGTAGTCGGAGACATGCCGTTCCTCTCCTACCAGACCGACCCGTCCCGCGCCGTCCTGAACGCGGGGCGCTTCCTCGCCGAGGGCGGGTGCGCCGCGGTCAAGGTCGAAGGGGGCGGGCGCGTGCTGCCCGCGGTGGAAGCAATTCTCGCGGCGGACATCCCCGTGATGGGACACGTCGGCTTGACGCCCCAGTCGTTCCACAAGTTCGGCGGGTTCAAGGTCCAGGGGCGTGAGGCGGGGAGCGCCCGCGCGATCCGAGACGACGCGAAAGCGCTTGCCGAGGCGGGATGCTTCGCGATCGTGCTCGAGTGCGTTCCGGCGCCGCTCGCGGCGGAGATCACCCGCGAGATCGGGGTCCCGACGATCGGGATCGGCGCGGGGCCGTCCTGCGACGGGCAGGTGCTCGTCTTCCACGACGTGATGGGGTTGACCCGGAACCTCCACCCCCGATTCGTCCGGCGCTACGCAGACCTCTCCTCGGTGATCGAGGGGGCGGCGAAGGCGTTCACCCGGGACGTGAAGGAAGGCAGTTTCCCCACGGAACAGGAGTCGTTCTCGGGGGAAAAGACCGCGCTGCGACGGGTGTACTGAGAAAGTTCTCGGTGTCGCCATGAAGGCGATCCGGGATGCCCCCGCCCTGCGCGCGCTCGTTCGCGAAGCGCGCGCCTCGGGCGCGTCCATCTCCTTCGTCCCGACGATGGGCGCGCTCCACGAGGGACATCTCTCGCTCGTTCGCCTGGCGCGCCGGGAGTGTCCGTTCGTCGTCGTTTCCATCTTCGTCAACCCGCTCCAGTTCGCGCCCGGGGAAGACCTCGCGCGTTATCCGCGCCGGGAGGAGGACGACCTCGCCGCGCTCGATCGCGAGCACGTGAGCGCCGTCTACCTGCCCGCCGCCCAGGACCTCTATCCGCGCGGCTTCTCGACCGCCATCGAAGTCGGCGGCGTCTCGGAAGGCGGAGAGGGCTCGGCCCGACCCGGGCACTTCCGCGGGGTCGCGACCGTCGTGGCGAAGCTCTTCCTGCAGGTCACGCCGGACGTCGCGGTCTTCGGACAGAAAGACCTTCAACAGGTCGCCGTCGTCCGCCGGATGATTCGCGACCTCGACTTCCCCCTCCGGCTCGTCGTCGGCGAGACGGTGCGCGAACCGGACGGACTCGCGATGTCGTCGCGCAACGCCTTCCTCTCGCCGGAGGACCGGCGGCTCGCCGCCGCATTCCCTCGCGCGCTGTTCGAAGCCCGCGAGGACGTCGACCGCGGCGAGCGCGACGCCGCGAAGGTGACGGCCGTCGTCCGGCGGAAGCTCACGGAGGCGGGCCTTACCGTGGACTATGTCGACGTGATCGACCCGGACACGATGAGTCCCGTCCGGCTCGCGGCGACAGGGAGCGTTCTCGCGGCGGCGGTCCGGGTCGGGAGCACGCGGCTCATCGACAACGTGCAGCTTCCTTGACCGGGCGCGCCCGACGCGACAGGATCGGGGAATGTCGACGACGGAGACGCCGATCGAGCGGACGGAGCAGGCGGATGGGTCAGGGCTCGCGGACCCGTTCGTCCTCGCCGGCCGGACCTTCCGCTCGAGGCTCATCGTCGGGACCGGAAAATACTCCTCGCTCGCGCTCATGAAGGACGCGCACCGCGAGTCGGGCGCGGAGATCGTGACTGTTGCCGTGCGCCGGACGAACCTCGATCGGACGCGCGAGTCGCTCCTCGACTACCTCCCGCCGGAGATGACGCTCCTTCCGAACACGGCGGGCTGCTACACCGCGGACGACGCGGTCCGCACCGCGCGCCTCGGACGGGAGGTGGGGCTGTCCAACTGGGTCAAGCTCGAGGTTCTCGGCGACGAGCGCACGCTCTGGCCCGACAACGCCGCGCTCCTCGAGGCGACGCGCATCCTGGTGAAGGAAGGGTTCGTCGTCTTCCCGTACACCTCCGACGACCCCGTCGTCTGCCGCCGTCTCGAGGACGAAGGAGCCGCCGCGGTCATGCCGCTGGGAGCGCCGATCGGCTCCGGGCTCGGAATTCAGAATCCAAACAACATCTCGATCATCATCGAGCACGCGAAGGTCCCCGTCATCGTGGACGCCGGTGTCGGAACGGCGTCCGACGCGTGCATTGCGATGGAGCTCGGCGCGGCCGGCGTCCTCATGAACACCGGCATCGCGGGCGCGAAGGATCCGGTCCGCATGGCGCGGGCGATGAGGCGCGCGGTCGAATCGGGCCGCGACGCTTTCCTCGCGGGACGCATCCCCCGCAAGCGTTACGCGACCGCCTCCTCGCCAGAATGGGATCTGACCCCGAAGGGGTCAGATCCCTCTTAGCCCCGCCGGAAGTCCGACGAAATCGCGGAATCCCCTGTAAAAGTGCAGCGCCCACGCGGGTTCTCCGACTTTGGTCGTACGACCACGGCTTTCAAAAACCGCTTGCACTGCCGTTTCCGCGCGTGCTACGTTGCGTCCACTTTTACGAAAACCCCGCAGACCCGGCACATCACTATGTTTGTCCATCCCCCATCCGTACGCCTTCGCGGGGCGGCGTTCGCGCGCGCGAAAGGGGGTCGGTCCTAGAAGACATGTCGCTCCCCGGCGTTTGCCGGTGAGTTTTTCCGAATCGAAGTTTCCGTTTATTTGATTGGAGCGACAACGCTCCAGAAGAGGGTAATACCCAGGAGATCGGCAAGGTCAAAGATGCAGCAATACACCGACAAGAATCTCACCTGCGTTGATTGCGGGAACACGTTCCTGTTTTCGGCGGACGACCAGGAGTTCTACGCGCGCAAGGGTTTCACCAACGAGCCCAAGCGCTGCAAGGTCTGCCGCGACAAGCGCAAGGCGGCCTCCGGCGAAGGCCGGGAACGCACGCTCTACGACGTCACCTGCGACGGTTGCGGAAAGCAGACGCAGGTTCCTTTCAACCCGACCAACGGCAAGCCCGTTTACTGCCGCGAGTGCTATTCCTCGCGCCGGACGCAGCAGGCCTACTGAGTCGGACGTACTCGGTTCGTGAGCCCCGGCACGTGCCGGGGCTTTTTTCTTGTCATTCCGAGGAGCGGAGCGACGAGGAATCTGGTCTCTTTCCCGAGAGGGCACTCAGATCCCTCGCTTCGCTCGGGATGACAAACCTATTCAAC
>JBKJVY010000290.1:0-5105 GCA_046717185.1 Thermoanaerobaculia bacterium | reverse complement strand
CGGTCGGAGGCAGCGTCGGTGTCGAGGTTGCGGGAACTGGCGTAAAGGTCGCAGTGGGGTCCGGTGTGAAGGTCGGCGAGACGCCCCCGCCCGCGACGCTGACGACCAGGTTGTCCATGGCCCACGATAAAGTCCGATTTCCGTAGGAGGAGTGCGCATGAAGACCCTTCGTCTCGCGGTCACTTTCACGAGCCTCGTCGCGATCTCGTGCGCGGGGAATCCCACCGCCGCGCCGCCGGCGACGACGGCAGGAGCCGTCCCGAGCGTTCCGGCAATGAGCGCCCCCGCCGTGTCCGGCCTGACGGTCCCGGTGGACTACTACAAGCTTCCGAACGGCCTCAAAGTCGTCCTGTCCCCCGACACGACCGCCCCGACCGCGGTCGTCGCCGTTTACTACAACATCGGCTTCCGCATCGAGCCCCGGGATCGCACCGGGTTCGCGCACCTTTTCGAGCACATGATGTTTCAGGGCTCCGGGAACCTCGGGAAGATGGAGTTCATCAAGCTCGTGCAGGCGAACGGCGGCGTGCTGAACGGCTCGACCCGGTTCGACCACACGAACTATTTCCAAATCGTCCCGTCGCACACGCTCGAGACGATCCTGTGGGCCGAGGCGGACCGGATGCGCGGGCTCGCGATCACGCAGGACAACCTGACAAACCAGCAGGGCGTCGTGAAGAACGAGGTCAAGGTCAACGTCCTGAACCAGCCGTACGGCGGGTTCCCGTGGCTCGACCTCCCACAGTACGCAAACACGAACTGGTACAACGCCCACAACTTCTACGGAGACCTGAAGGACCTCGACGCGGCGACGCTCGAGGACGTCAAGAAGTTCTTCACGACGTACTACGCTCCGAACAACGCCGCGCTCGTCGTCGTCGGCGACTTCGACGCGGCGCAGACGAAGGCGTGGATCGAAAAGTACTTCGCGAATCTGCCGTCCACCCCGCGCCCCGCCGCGCTCGACATCGCCGAACCCCGTCAGGAGAAGGAGAAGCGGGCGAACAAGCCGGACCCGCTCGCGACGCGGCCCGCGCTCGCACTCGGGTACCACACGCCGGCCCAGAACACTCCCGAGTACTACGCGATGGGTCTCCTCTCCCAGGTCCTCCTCCAGGGCAAGGACAGCCGGCTGTACCAGGCGCTCGTCCAGCGCAACGGACTGACCGGCGAAGTGTCCGGCGGCATCAACGAAGACCTCGGCAACATGTTCAACATCAACGGCCCGACGCTGTTCACGCTCGCGCTCTTCCACGACCAGGACAAGTCGACCGACGCGATCCTGAAGGTGATCGACGAGGAGATCGAGCGCATTCGCCGCGAGCCGGTGGACGCCGCGACCCTCGATCTAGCGCGGGTCAAGATGCGCTCCTATCTCTATGACCAGATCGAAGGCTTTTTCGGCTTCGGGCGCGCGGACCTGCTCGCGAGCTTCGCGCTTTTCCAGGACGACCCCTCTCTCATCAACCGCCTCGAGCAGCAGTTCGCGGCCGTGACGCCCGAGCTCGTCCTCAAGACCGCGCAGGAGTACCTGCGTCCGACGAACCGGACGATTCTGACGATCGAGCCGAAGGCGCAAGCGAAGCCGACCACCGGATCCGCGAGCGGATCCTGACGGGAGTAAAGAGATGAACCGCAAAATCTTGACCGTTTCTCTCGCCGCCGCGCTGTGCGCCGCGGCTGCCGTCGCCCAGAAACAGGCGCCGCCCGCGCCCGGTTCGCCGAAAGACTTTCGAGTGCCCGCGCCGAGGGAGTTCAAGCTCGACAACGGTCTCGAAGTCACGCTCGTCGACTACGGGACGGTTCCCAAGGTCACCGTCGAGCTTTCGGTCCTGACGGGGAACGCGAGCGAGGCCGCCAACCAGGTGTGGCTCGCCGACCTGACGAGCGACCTCATGGCCGAGGGCACCACGACGAAGACCGCGATCGACGTCTCGACCGCCGCCGCCCGCATGGGTGGCTCGCTCGACATCAGCGTCGGCCCGGACCGCACCGAGATCGCCGGCGATGTCCTGTCGGAGTTCGCGCCGGAGATGGCGCGTTTAATCGCCGACGTCGTCCGGAACCCGAAGTTTCCCGAGGGAGAGGTGCCCCGGCTGAAAGCGGACCTGCTCCGCAACCTCTCGATCGCAAAGAGCCAGCCGCAGCAGCTCGCGCTCGAAAAGTTCCGAGGTCTGATGTACCCCCAGCATGCGTACGGGCGGGTCTTCCCGAGCCCCGAGATGGTTCAGGCGTACACAGCGGGCGACGTCCGATCCTTCTACGACGCCAATTTTGGCGCGGCCCGGTCGCACCTCTACGTGGCCGGCAAGTTCGACGCGGCAGCCGTCGAAGCGGCGATCCGGCAAGCGTTCGGAGACTGGAAGAGCGGCCCCGCAGCGACGTCCACGAAACCGACCCCCCGCTCCGCCCGCGCCGTTCACCTCGTGGACCGGCCCGGCGCGGTGCAGTCGACGATTCTCCTCGGCGTGCCCGTCGTGGACCCGTCGCACCCCGACTTCGTTCCGCTCGGCGTTACCAACACTCTCCTCGGCGGCTACTTCTCGTCGCGGATCACGAGCAACATCCGGGAGGCGAAGGGCTACACGTACTCCCCCTCGAGCCAGGTTTCGTCGCGTTTCCGCGACGCCTATTGGGCCCAGGCGGCCGACGTCACGACGAACGTGACCGGCCCGTCCTTGAAGGAGATCTTCTACGAAATCGACCGGCTTCAGAAGGAGCCTCCGCCGGCGGAGGAGCTGAAGGCCGTCCAGAACTACCTGGCCGGAGTCTTCGTGCTGCAGAATTCGTCGCGGCCCGGGATCATCAACCAGCTCGAGTACGTCGATCTCCACGGCCTTCCCGCGGATTACTTGAACACCTACGTCAAAAGCGTTTACGTCGTCACTCCGCAGGACATTCAGCGGATGGCGACGAAGTACATCCAGGACGACAGCGCGACGATCGTCGTCGTGGGCGACCGCAAGATCATCGAAGAGCAGATCAAGCCGTACGGGACGATCGCGAAGTAGGTTCCCCCGCCTGTCATCCTGGGCGAAGCGAAGGATCCCCTGCGTTTCAGCGGATCCTTCGTCGCTTCGCTCCTCAGGATGACAGCTTCAAGGGACTCTCGAGCCCGAGGAGGGAGCCCGTGAAAAGATCGAAGACCGTGGTCAGTCTCAGAATTGCCGTTATCGGCGCGGGAAACATGGGGAGCGCCCTCCTCCGGGGGATCCTCGCCTCGGAATGGGGCGACCGGAAGAAGGTCGTGGCCTCACATCCGAACAAGCGGAAGGCCTCCTCGCTCGCCCGGGAGCTCGGCATCCGCGTCACGGCGAGCAACCGGGACGCGGCACGCGCGGCCGACGTCATCATCCTCGCCGTCAAGCCCCAGATTCTCGAGTCCGTGCTCGCGGAAATTCGAGACACCGCGCTCGAGTCCCGGCTCCTCATCTCGATTGCGGCCGGGTTCCCGACTCACCGAATCGAATCGGCTCTCGAAGGCGACGTCCCGGTCGTCCGCGTCATGCCGAACGTCGCCGCGGTCGTCCGGCTGAGCGCGACCGTCCTCTGCTCCGGCCGGCATGTGAAACCGGCGCACGTGTCGGAGGCGCGCAGGATCTTCGAGTCGATCGGGATCGTCGTCGAGCTTCCGGAGTATCAGCTCGACGCCGTCACCGGTCTCTCCGGCTCCGGCCCCATGTACATCTTCCAGATCATCGAAGGCCTGAGCGACGCCGGAGTGCGCGTCGGCCTTTCCCGGGACGTGAGCACGACGCTGACGATCCAGACGGTCCTCGGGGCCGCCCGGATGGCGGAGCACCTGAAAACGCATCCGGCGATTCTGAAGGACCTCGTCACGTCCCCGGGCGGAACCGCGATTGCCGCGCTGCACAGCCTGGAGCGCAACCGGCTCCGCGCGATCCTCATGGACGCCGTCGAGGTCGCGACCGCCCGATCGAAAGAGCTCGGGCAGCTCAAATAGGGACAGACCACGGTTTCTCAGTTGGACTCCCCGCCCTCGCGCTTCCGCAGTGAGTCGGTGACAATAGAGGGTGAAACCGTGGTCTGTCCCCTATGAACGAGATCCACCACCCCGACGGGCGGGTCGAGCTTGCCGACACTTCGCGGATCGACGCGAGCCCTCTTTCCAACCCCGACCTCGCGCCCGTCCCGATCAGCCGGCGCAACTGGACGACCTACAACTACGCCGCGCTCTGGATCAGCATGGCGCACTGCATTCCGACGTACATGCTCGCGTCCGGGCTCATGGCCGCGGGCATGAGCTGGCTGCAGGCGCTCATCACGATCCTGCTCGGCAACACGATCGTCCTCGCCCCCATCCTCCTGAACTCGCATCCCGGCACGAAGTACGGCATCCCGTTCCCGGTCTTCGCGCGCGCGGCCTATGGCACCCTCGGCTCGAACCTCCCGGCGCTCATGCGCGCGCTCGTCGCGTGCGGGTGGTTCGGCATCCAGGCGTGGATCGGCGGAGAGGCCCTCCACACGTTCTTTTCCGCGATCGTCCCGGGCTGGCACGACCTCCTGGGGACGGGCTTCGCGGGGTACCGGACGACCCAGTGGCTCTCGTTCCTCCTCTTCTGGGGGATCAACATCTTCATCATCTACCGTGGGATGGACCTCCTGCGGAAGGTCGAGAACTGGGCCGCACCGTTCGTCCTCGTCATGACCGCGGTCCTCCTCTACTGGGCGGTCTCGAACGCGAACGGGCTCGGTCCCCTTCTCGCGCAGCCCGGGAAGTTCTCGACCTTCCGGGAGTTCTTCCCCGTGTTCATCCCGTCTCTCACGGCGATGATCGGCTACTGGGCGACGCTCTCCCTGAACATGCCGGACTTCACACGCTTCGGGCGCAGCCAGCGCGAGCAGATCGTCGGCCAGGTCGTCGCGCTGCCGACGACGATGTCTGTTTTCGCGGCGATGGGGGTTCTGATCACGAGCGCGACCGTCATCATCTACGGCCGCGCGATCTGGGACCCCGTGCAGCTCGTCGCGCAGTTCAAGGCGCCGGTGGTCGTCGCGATCTCGATGTTCACCGCCGTCGTCGCGACGCTCGCCGTCAACATCGCGGCAAACGTCGTGTCGCCCGCGAACGACTTCGCCAACGC
>JBKJVY010000289.1:0-4201 GCA_046717185.1 Thermoanaerobaculia bacterium | reverse complement strand
GCCTTCGACCGCATCGACATCCAGGGCGACCCGCCCGTGAGCCTCACGGTGACGGGAGGTTTTCACGGCGACCGCGCGACGGTCGGGTGCGTCGTCAACGCGATCCCGTTCATCGTCGCGTCCCCGCCGGGTGTCCAGACCGTCGTGACCATCCCGCTCTTCGGGCTCCTCCCCCAACGCTGAACGCGCCGACCCCCGCCCGCCGCGTTCTCCTGACGGGCGCCACGGGCTACGTCGGCGGGCGACTGCTCCCGGAGCTCGAACGCCGGGGCGTCGCACTCACCTGTCTCGTCCGCCGCCCGGAGGCCCTCACCGGCCGCGCGGCGGCAACGACGCGGATCGTCGTCGGAGACGTTCTCGATCCGGCGGCGCTCGGCCCGGCCCTCGCCGGGGTCGACACGGCGTACTACCTCGTTCATTCGCTAGAGGCCGGCGAGGATTTCGCACGGCGCGATCGGGAGGCCGCAACGAGCTTCGGCGTCGCCGCGAGGGCCGGAGGCGTCCGGCGCATCGTCTACGTGGGCGGACTCGGAGACGCTGGCTCGCCGGATCTGTCGGAGCACCTGAAGAGCCGGCGGCAGACCGGCGACACGCTGCGCGCCTCGGGGGTCCCGGTCGTCGAGTTCCGCGCGTCGATCGTGCTCGGCGCCGGTAGCCTTTCCTTCGAGATGATCCGCGCGCTCGTCGAGAGGCTCCCCGTCATGGTTTGCCCTCGCTGGGTTTCCGTCCTCGCGCAGCCCCTCGCGATCGATGACCTCGTCGCGTATCTGCTCGCGGCCCTGGACCTCCCCGACGGGGAGAGCCGCGTGTACGAGATCGGTGGACCGGACCGCGTGTCGTACGGCGACCTGATGCGCGAGTACTCCAGGCAGCGAGGCCTCGCGCGATTGCTCATCCCGGTGCCGTTTCTCACCCCGCGTCTCTCGAGCCTCTGGCTCGGCCTCGTCACCCCGCTGTACGCCCGGGTGGGAAGGACGCTCATCGAAGGGCTGAAGAACCCGACGATCGTCCGCGAGACGTCCGCGCTCCAGGACTTTTCGATCCGGCCGCGCGGCGTCAAAGCCGCCACCGCCCTCGCGGTCGCGGAGGAAACCCGCCGGTCCGCGCGCGCTCGCGCCGGGACGGGCGGATTCGTTCTCGAGCGCACGCAGAAGGTCGTCCGGACGCGGAGGGAAGTCTTCGCGTTCTACGCCGACCCGTCCAACCTCGCCCGGCTCACGCCGCCCGGGCTGCGTTTCCGGATACACGGCGAGACCCCACCGCGGCTCGAGGCCGGGAGCCGGCTCGAGTACCGGATCCGCTGGCTCTTCCTCCGGATCCCGTGGGTTACCCGGATCACGCGCTGGGTCCCGGAGGCGGAGTTCGAAGACGTCCAGGAGCGCGGCCCCTACCGCACGTGGATCCACACGCATTTCTTCGAGGAGGACGGTAACGGGGTCATCGTCCGAGACCGCGTCGAATACTCCCTGCCGTTCGGGCCGATCGGACGGCTCGCGCATCGCCTCCTCGTCCGGCGGCAGCTCGAAGCAATCTTCGAGTTCCGGAGCCGGGCGATCGAGGAGATCTTCCCGAATCGATGAGCATCGTCATTCACTGGTTCCGCCGGGACCTCCGCCTCGAAGACAACACGTCGCTCTCGCGCGCCGCTCGCGAAGCGGACGGCGTCCTGCCGGTTTTCGTCCTCGACGACCACTACGCCGACGACCCGAACGTCGGGCCGACGCGCTTGCTCTTTCTTCGCGAGAGCCTCCGGGAGCTCGACCGCTCGCTCGCCCGCATCGGTTCGCGTCTCGTGCTCCGCTCCGGGCCGGCGTCTCTCGCCCTTCCCGCGCTCGTCTCCGAGGTCGGCGCTTCCGCCGTGTACGCCAACTTCGAGATCGGCCCGTACCCCGAGCGGCGGGATCGCGAGGCCGGGGACGCGCTCGAGGCGATCGGCGCGAAGCTCGTCCTCTTTCCGGACGCGCTGCTCGTCGAGCCCGACGCGATCGCCACCGGGACGGGCGAGCCGTACACCGTGTACTCGCCTTACGCGCGGAAGTGGATGGCCGCGGAGAAAAGCCCGCCGGTTCCGGGGCCCGGGCGCCTGGAAACGTCCTCCGTTCGGAGCGTTCCGCTCGAACGCGTGAAGGCGTGGCGTAGCCTCGCGCCGGACCCGGAATCGCCGAGGGGCGGCGAGAACGAGGCGAAGCGACTTCTCGTCGCCTTCGTTTCCGGCCCGCTCGAAACCTACGCGACCGACCGCGATTTCCCGGCCCGCGAAGGCACGTCGGGCCTCTCCCCGCACCTCCACTTCGGAACCGTCTCCCCGCGGACGATTCTCGCCGCCCTCGCCGCGGTGTCCGCGCCCGGTCTCCGCGCTTCCGCGAGGAAGTTCCTCTCGGAGCTCGCGTGGCGGGAGTTCTTCCACCAGCTCCTCTTCCACTTTCCGGCCGTCGCCGACGAAAGCTTCCGCCCGGAGTTCCGCGAGTTTCCGTGGAGCACGGACGCCGATGCGTTTTCGGCGTGGCGCGCGGGTCGCACCGGTTTCCCGTTCGTCGACGCCGGAATGCGGCAGCTCGCCCGGACGCATTGGATGCACAACCGCGCCCGAATGGCGGTCGCGTCCTTCCTGACGAAGGACCTTCACCTCGACTGGCGTCTCGGCGAGAAGTGGTTCGAGCACGAGCTCGCCGACGCGGACCTCGCCAACAACAACGGCGGATGGCAGTGGGCTGCGGGGACCGGCGCCGACGCCGCGCCCTACTTCCGAATCCTGAACCCGGTTCTCCAGTCGAAGCGCTTCGACCCGGACGGCGCTTACATCCGCCGCTTCGTGCCGGAGCTCTCGCGCGTCCCGCGGGAGAAGCTCCACGAGCCCTGGACGATGACCCCGTCGGAAGAGCGGGAAGCGGGTTGCCGCGTCGGGGTCGACTACCCCGCGCCGATCGTGGACCACGCCCGGGAAAGAGAGGCGGCGCTCCGGCTGTTCGAGAGGGTGCGGAGGAAGCCGTGAACGATCCGCTCGCTCCGTTCCTGGAGACACGACCGCAGGGGCTCTACTCCCCCGCATTCGATGCGGCGGTCGACCCGCCGGAAGCGGTCGCGCGCGCGATCGTCTCGCACGGACATGCCGACCACGCGGCGGACGGGCACGGAGAGGTGTGGGCGACGCCCGACACGATCGCGATCTATCGCCGGCGGCACCCGGACTGGACGGGCCGCACGCGCGAGCTCCGATACGGCGAGCGCGTGGAGAGTGAGGGCGTCTCGCTCGAGCTCCATCCGGCCGGGCACGTGCTCGGCTCCGCGCAGGTGCACTTCGAGCGCGACGGCCGCTCTCTCCTCTTCACGGGCGACTTCAAGCGGCGGGTTTCGCGCACCGCCGTTCCCGCGGCGGCGCCCCGGGCGGACGTGCTCGTCACCGAGACGACGTTCGGACTCCCCGTCTTTCGATTCCCCCCGCGAGAGGAGGTCGAGGCTCGGCTCGTCGCCGCGTGCCGGCGTGCTTTCGACGAGGAGAAGACGCCGGTCCTTCTCGCATGGGGGTTCGGCCGATCCCAGGAAGTCGCCCTCGCGCTCACCGAGGCGGGAATTCCGACGGTCCTCCACGGCTCGGCGTGGAAGCTCCTTCCGGAGTTCGAGGCCGCCGGCCACGCGTTTCCGCTCTCGAGGGCGTACGAAACCGGTCCCGCGAAACCGGGCGAGGCCCTCGTCGTCCCGCCGAACTGCGCCCGGGCGCCCGTGGTGCGCAAGCTGAAGGCGCGTCTGATCGTGTACCTGTCGGGTTGGGCGATGCGCGAAGCGTCGCGCGCCGACTTCGACGCGGAGGTCCTCATCCCGATGTCGGACCACGCGGACTTTCCGGAGCTGCTCCAACACGTCTCCGACGTCGCGCCGGGCCGGGTCGTGACGCACCACGGATACGCGCGCGACTTTGCGCGGATCCTCGTCTCGCGCGGAATCTCCGCAGAGCCGCTCACTTCCCGGTCGGAACGCGCGGCGGAGGCCGGCGGCGAAGAGGAAGCGTGACCGTCTACCGGACGCTAGCCGAGACGCTCGATGCGGTCGCGAAGGACCGGGGAAAGCTCGCGAAGATCGCGCGGCTCGCGGAGACGCTGGGGGCGCTCGAGGGCGACGAGATCGTCGTCGCCGCGCGGCTCCTCTCCGGGAACCCCTTCGCGGAATGGGAGCAGGCCGTGACGTCCGTCGGCCGGGCGACGGT
>JBKJVY010000288.1:0-2595 GCA_046717185.1 Thermoanaerobaculia bacterium | reverse complement strand
GGACGATTGCCCTCGGCGAGTCGCCGTACCTGGAGGAAGCCCACTTCTATCTGGCCAAAGCTCACGTGCGGCGTGGCGAGCTGGGCGACGCCGCCGCCCAGTTCGAAGCGACCGTTCGACTGCGCGGGGAGCGCGAGCAGGAGGCGCGGAAGCTGCTGCAGGCGCTCGAAGCATTCCGGGGCACTTCGCCCTGAATCAGCGAAGGAGAAGTGCGATGAGGAGATATCGGCGGATTCTTTGTGCCGCGGTTCTCGCGGCGGCCCTCTTCGCAGCCCCCGGCTCTCACACCTCGGTCGAGGCGGAGAGTCAAGCCCGTGAAACTCCGCAAGCCACGAGCGCGGAGGCCTCCGAGAACATCCGCAAGCTAACCAAAGAAGGTCGCTACCGCGATGCGGAGGCTGCCGCGCGCGTGCTCCTCGAACGAGTGGAGGCGACGAGCGGCCGCGACTCCCTCGAGGCGGCTGCGGCGTTGGATCTCCTGGTCGCAGCGATGTGGCAAGGGGGGAAGTCGACGCAGCCGGAGCCACGCGAGCTGGCCGAGCGAGCTGTCGCAATCAAGGGGAGCAAGCTGGAGAAGACCGACCCCGCTCTCGCCGTGAGCCTCTTTCACTTGGCGGCCTTCCGATCGGACGCAGAAGCCTTCGCGGAGGCCAAGCTTCTTTTCGAACGCGTGCTGGCGATCCGAGAAAAGGCCCTCGGTCCCGATCATCCGGACGTGGCTTTCACGCTCAATGTTTTCGGAAGCTCCCGAACGCGCGCCGGCGACTACGTGGAAGCGAAGCCGCTTCTCGAACGCGGGTTGGAGATCCGAGAAAAACTGGGTCCCGACCATCTCGATGTAGCCGGAAGCCTGAACAACCTGGCAGTCCTGCTCAACGGTATGGGCGACAACGTCGGAGCCATGTCCGTTCTCGAGCGTGCGGTGGCCATCTGGGAAAAGGCGCTTGGGCCGGAACACCCGAGGGTGGGTCTGGGCGTGTCGAACCTGGCCGCGGTGCATTCCGTCCTGGGAGACCACGCGGGCGCCAGACCGCTCCACGAGCGTGCCCTGCGCATTCAAGAAAAGACACTTGGCCCCCAGCACCCATCGGTCGCTCTCACCCTGAACAACCTCGCCACCGCCCTTTCGAGCACGGGCGAGCCCGCAGCCGCGCGCCCACTTTACGAGCGTTCACTGGCCATCCGAGAGAAAGTCTTCGGCCCGGAGCACTCCCTGGTAGCCGAAGTTCTGATCAATCTGGCCAACCTGTCGAAGGCCATGGGCGACTACACGACCGCCCGGCCGCTGTACCAGCGTGCTCTGGTCATGACGGAGAAGACCCTCGGGCCCGACCATCCTTCGGTGGCCCAAGCCCTGCTTCCATCGGCAGCCTTGCTGGCGGAGACGGGTGATACCGGTACGGCGATGACGGTTGCCCTGCGGGCAGACGACATCGGACGGGAATCGCTGCGACTGACTCTCAGCACGCTGGCCGAGCGGGAGGCGCTGGCCTACGCCTCCGGACGGCACTCCGGGCTCGGTCTTGCTCTGACCATATTGGCCGAACGTTCCGAGAAGGGAGCCGGATCGCAACGAGCCGTCTGGGATGCGGTCGTGCGCTCCCGCTCGCTGGTGCTCGACGAGATGGCGGCGCGGCACCGTACCATCTCCGGCTCCGAGGACCCGGGCATCGGACGTGCCGCGAGGGACCTTACCTCGACGCGTGAAGCGCTGGCCAGGCTTCTGGTCGGCGGGCCGGGTAAAGAATCTCCAGAGCAGTATCGTGATCGGGTCGAACGAGCCCGTCGGGCGAACGAGAAGTCTGAGCGCGCCCTGGCGGAAAGGAGCGCTTCCTTCCGCACCGAACAGGCCAGAGCGAAACTGGGCCTGGACGAAGTTGCCTCGGCACTGCCTGCGGATGGCGCGCTGGTGGCCTTCGCCGTTTACGGCCGACACGAACTGGGGCGGATAAAACCCAACACAAAAGCGAGGGAGCCGGAGGTCATCCCCTCCTACCTCGGATTTGTCTTGAAGGGCAGCGGCGAGAACCCAACGGTGGTTCCGCTTGGCACGGCGGAAGAGATCGACTCCCTGGTTTCCCGTTGGCGGGATCAAATCGGCCAGGAAGCGAGGGCCCCCGGAAGGGCACCGAAGAGGAGCGAAGCGGCGCACCGCGAAGCGGGGATCGCCCTGCGGAAGAAGATCTGGCGGCCCCTCGAGCCGCACGTAGCGGGCGTGCGTCGCATATTCGTGGTGCCGGACGGCTCGCTCCACTTCGTGAACCTGGCCGCGCTGCCGGTCGGCCGCGACCGCTATCTGATCGAGAGCGGCCCGATGATGCACTACCTGTCGGCGGAGCGCGATCTGGTGCCTCGCGAGGCGACGCGGAAGGGCGAGGGTCTGCTGGCGGTGGGGGCACCGGCGTTCGATGAACCGAGTCTGTTCGCCGCGCTGGCATCGCGCTCCGAGCGGCTAGAGTCTGCGGCAGGACCCGGCGGCCCTGCCGATACCAGCGGCGCGAGCGCCTACCGTGGTCCACGTTCGGGCTGCGGATCGTTCACCTCGATGTCGTTCGAGCCGCTGCCCGCCGCCGGGCGCGAGACCGAGGAAATCGC
>JBKJVY010000287.1:0-4246 GCA_046717185.1 Thermoanaerobaculia bacterium | reverse complement strand
TACACGAACCAGACGCGGAAGGCCTCGATCTACTCGATCCCCTCCGGGACGATCGGCACGCTCTCTTCCGAGATCTCGATGCAGTTCGGACTGCGCGGCTTGTCCCACGTCGTCTCCACGGGGTGTGCGTCTTCCACCGACGCGCTCGGACACGCTTTCCGCGCCATCAAGTACGGGTTCGGCGGCGACATGCTTCTGGCCGGAGGCGTGGACGCGACCGTCGTGCGCGGGATCATGGAAGGCTTCGTGATGATGCGGATCGTCTCGACTACCTGGGAGCGGACGCCCTCACGCGCCTCCCGGCCCTTCTCAGCGAACCGTGACGGCTTCGTGCTCGGAGAAGGCGCCTGGATGTTCGTGCTCGAAGAACGCGAGCGCGCGCTTGCCCGGGGCGCGAAAGTCTACGGGGAGCTGCGGGGCTACGGAGCCACGTGCGACGCGCACCACCGCGTGCGCCTCGACGAGACCGGCGAGGAACCCGCGCGGGCGATGACCCTCGCGCTCGACGAAGCCGGACTGCCGGCCGAGGCGATCGAGTACCTCGCGTACCACGGTACGTCGACGGCGTTGAACGACCGCATCGAGACGAAGGCGGTCCGGCGCGCGTTCGGGCGTTCCGCCGGGAAGCTGCCCGGCTCCTCGATCAAGTCCATGATCGGGCACCCCCAGGGCGCCTGCGGCGCGGCGGGCCTGGCCGCAACCCTGCTCGGAATGCGCGATTCTTTTCTGCCTCCAACGATCAACCTCGACGCGCCGGACGGAGAGTGTGACCTCGACTATGTGCCGAACGAGTCGCGCGCAGCCTCCTTCGAGTTCGCGCTCTGCAACTGCATCGGGTTCGGGTCGAAGAACAGCGCGCTGGTAGTCTCACAGGGAACTTGAGCCTTCTCGTTCCCCGACGGCAGCCCTCGCGCGAGATCCTCGACGACCCCGAGATCCCTTCCGAGGAGATGTCCCGCTCGCTCGAGGACCTCTCGCTCGTCCACCGGTGGTGGGGCAGCGCCGGCGCGATCGAGCGTTTCCTCGTCGGCGAGATCCGGCGGCTCGAGATCTCGAGGCCCGTCCTCCTCGACGTCGGCGCGGGATCGGGGGACGTGACGCGCCGCCTCGCGCGCGCGCTCGCCCTCGCGGGACACCCGGCGACGGTTCTCGCGTGCGACCTCCAGTGGCGCCACCTCGCTGCCGGTCGCCGCATGGCGGGCGACTCGTTTCCCTCGGTCTCGGCGGACGCCTTCACGCTGCCGCTCGAGGAGAAGTCGGTCGACTGGATCGTCTCGACGCTCTTCTTCCACCACTTTTCTCCCGAGGAGAACGCGAACCTCCTCGCGTCGTTCTCGCGCGCGGCGCGGCACGGTTTCGCGCTCCTCGATCTCGAGCGGCACCTGATCCCCCTCGCTTTCATTTCGGTCGCGGGAAGGCTTCTCTTCAAGACGCGCGTCTCGGTCCTCGACGGCGTGGCCTCGGTTCGGCAGGCGTACACGCCGGAAGAGGCCGGACGCATCGCGCGGGACGCCGTTTCCGGCGCGCGGGTAGAACGCGTTTTTCCGTTCCGCTTCCTGCTCTCCGCCCCGAAGCGGCTCGGGGCGCAACCTCCGCTCACACCGACGGCTTGAGCGAAAGTTGGGACGCGGTGGTCGTCGGAGCCGGCCCCGCCGGTTCGGCGGCGGCGACCGTCCTCGCCCGGCTCGGTCGCAGCGTGCTGCTGCTCGAGAAGGACGTGTTTCCCCGGCACAAAGTGTGCGGCGAGTTCCTCTCGGCCGACGCGCTCCCGAGCCTCGAGCTTCTCGGCGCCCGAGAGTCGGTCGAAGAGGCGACGGAGGAGCGGATGACGCGCGGCACGCTCCACCTCTCGGGCGGGACGGCCGTCTCGTTCGAACTCCCCGCGACCGCGCTCGGAATCTCGCGGTTCCGACTCGACGACCTGCTTGCGCGCAGGGCGCGCGAGGCGGGCGCAGACGTGCGCTTCGCCGCGCGCGTCCTTGGCGCCACCCTCGACGGGCCGGACGGATTCCGCGTCCGTTTCGTGCACGAGCAGGCGGAGAAAGAGGTGCTGGCGCGCGCCGTCGTCGGCGCCTGGGGCCGCTGGGACGCCCTCGACCGTACGCTCGACCGCGGGTTCCTCGGACGGCGCTCGCGGTACTTCGGCTGGAGCCGGGACTTTCACGCGGAGCCGGGCCGGCTCGAAGGCGAGGTCCGCCTCTACCTCTTTCCCGGCGGCTACTGCGGGTTGTCGAGGGTCGAAGGGGGCACGATCAACCTCGCCGGCGTCGTGTCGGACCGGGCGTGGAAGCGGGCGGGAGGCGGATGGAGCGGGGTCGTCGAGGCGGCGCGCCGCGGGAACGCCGCGCTCGACTCCGAGCTCGCAGCGATGACGCCCGGCCCGATCGGATTCCTCGGCACCGGCCCCGTCTATTTCACGGCGAAGCCTCCGTCGGAGAACTTCATCCTGATGGCGGGGGACGCCGCCGGCGTCATCGATCCGTTCTCGGGAGAGGGCCAGGCCGCCGCGCTCGCAGGAGGCATCCTCGCCGCGGAGACGGCGGAGCGGCGGCTCTCGGGGGAGCTGTCGGGAGAAGCGTGTGCGCGCGCTTACGAGGCCGCGTGGCGCCGACGCTTCGCGAGGCGCTTCGCCTGGAGCGCGCTCTTCCGCCGCCTCATCCTCCACCGCCCGATCGGGGCGGTCGCCGGTCGCGTCGCCGGTGAGAGGCTCGTCCGATTCGCGATCGGGGCGACGCGAAGGTAGAAGCCGTGTGCGGGGTGCTCAGAAACTGAGAACTCGGGATGACACTCCCGTTGTCATTCCGAGGAGCGGAGCGACGAGGAATCTGGTTCCCTTTCCCGAAAGGGCCCAGATCCCTCGCTTCGCTCGGGATGACAGGAAGGGCGAAGGGCTCGGGATGACAACGAGAACTGAGGAGCTAGAGCCCTCGCGCTCCTTCCGGCGTGAAGATCTTCGGATCGAGGCGAGCCAGCCTGTAGTCGCGATACTCGAGGCGCGTGACGGCGCGGGAGGCGGCGCCCAGGAGCTCGCGGATCTCCATCTCGGACACGACGGTCTTGCCCGCCTCGAGGCGGAACTTCGTGAACGTCACGGCGCGGACTTCCTTGCCGGACGCGAGGAAGAACCGCACTCGGCAAGGCAGCCTCTCCCGCTCGTCCACGGACAAGAGGACACGCGGAAAGGAAACCTTCGGCGACTTCGCGGTCAGCTCGAGAACGACGCAACTCCGTCCGGCGGCGCTCTCGGACTGGCCGGTCGCCCTCGCGGTGTAATCCTCCGAGAAGCGCAGGCGCGCGACGTCCCCGAATGACGCCCCGCCCAGGAGCCGCTGGTTCGCCGTAATCGGGACCGGGTTCGTCGAGCCCGGCACGAGGAGCCACATCCGGTCGCCGTTCGTCAGCACCTTCCTCCCCCCGTTCTTGCCGCCCCGAAAGACGATCAGGCCTCGGTCGCGACCCTTGACGTATACGGCGAAGTCCGCGCGGCCGGTCTCCTTACCGTCGACCACCTGCGTCGCGCGCGCGGTGATGATCGCTTCCTCGAAGACGTTGCGTGTCGCGTCCACCGCGGCGACGAGCGCCTGCACGTCGGACGGAGTCTGGGCAAAGACCGGAGAGGCCGCGAGGAAGAGCAGAAACGGGACGGCTTTCATGTCCCATTCAACAGCGCCCGCCGAGCGACTGTTCCCCGTCCCGCGGATAGCTGATAGCTCACAGCTTCTTACACGTGCGTCAGAGCTTCCACGATCGGCGTCCGTGAAGCCCGACGCGACGGAAACCAGGACGCAACCACCATGGTGATGACCATCGTGACGAGGCCGGCCGCATACGCGAGCGGATAGAGCTGGACGTTGATCGGGAGCCCGTGCGTCGCGCCGGGCGGCGGCGGCAGGATGAGCCCGGAGGCGTTCAGGACGGCCCGGACGATGAGCGCGATGAGCGCGCCCGCGAGGCAGCCGGCGACCGCGAGGAGGGCGCCCTCGGCGAGGAACATCGCCTGGACCCGGGCCGGACGGGTCCCCATGGCGCGCAGCGTTCCGATCTCACGGGTGCGCTCCGTGACCGACATCGTCATCACGATCGCGGCGGAGAGGATCACGATGACGATCAGCACGATGCCGACGAACCCGAAGATCCCGACGTAGAGGAGCTTCACCTGGCCGTAAAAGGCAGCAAGCTCCTCCCACCGCCGGACCGCCACCGGATAGCCTGCCTCGTTCAGGGCCGCCTCGACGCGGGCGGCGGC
>JBKJVY010000286.1:0-10717 GCA_046717185.1 Thermoanaerobaculia bacterium | reverse complement strand
CTCGGAGATGCCTTCGGCGCGCGAGAGCTCGGGGATCGTGACGCTTCCCGACGTGCCCTCGCGGCCGACGCGGAGAAGACACCGCAGCCCGTAGTCTTCCTGCGAGCTCAGTTTCATCTCCGTCCCTCCCGCTTCGGCTTGCGGTTCACGGCGCAGCTCACATCATCCCCAGCTGCAGCTTTGCGGCGTCCGACATCATGCTCATGCTCCAGGGCGGATCGAAGAGGACCTGGACGTCCGCGTCGCGGATCCCCGGCACCTTCAGGAGCTTCTGCTGAATGTCTTCGCGCAGAACGTCGCCCATCCCGCAGCCGGGCGCCGTCAGGGTGAATCGCACGTCCACCTTTTCGCCCCCCTCCGGATGCGGCGTGAGCTCGCAGCTGTACACGAGCCCCAGGTCCACGATGTTCACCGGGATCTCCGGGTCGTAGCACGTCCGGAGCTCGTCCCAGCAGAGCTGCTCGGCGGTCTTCCCCGACGTCGCGTCCGCAGTTTTTTCCTCGACCGCCTCGCCGATCGCATCCGCGTCCTTCGCGTCGATGCGCGCCAGGTACCCCATCGGCATCATCACCGTGTAGGTGCCGCCGAGCGACTGCGTGATCTGGAGCGGCGTGCCCTCCGGAATCGTGAACCGGGTCCCCGCGGGGATCTCGCTCGCCACGACTTCGCGGGTCGTCGTCGTCTGCTTCTGTGCCCACATGTCAGGCGCCTCCGCTTTCCGCCTTCGGTCCCTCGGTGAGCTCCGTCGAAACCGTCCGATCCTCGCCCGCGAGCGCGGCCTTCAGGGTATGCCAGGGAAGCGTCGCGCACTTGATTCGAACGGGGAACTCCCGGACGCCGGAGAAGACCGTGAGCTTTCCGAGCTCGGGCGCTCCGGGCCTGCCCTCGCCGTTCTTTCCGGTGATCAGGTCGTGGAACCGCTCGAACAAGGCCTCGGCTTCTCCGCGCGACTTGCCTTTCAGCGACTCGGTCATCATCGATGCGGACGCGGTCGAGATCGCGCACCCCTGCCCCCGGAAGCCCACGTCTTTCAGGACGTCTCCCTCCAGCCGGACATAAACGGTTTCCCGGTCGCCGCAGAGCGGGTTGTAGCCCTCGGCCTGCCGGTTCGCACCGGCGAGCTCGCCGAAGTTCTTCGGACGCTTGCTGTGGTCCAGGATCACCTCCTGGTAGAGGTCGCGGAGCTCTCCCATCAGCGGAACATCCTCTGGACCTTGCGGATCCCCTCGGTGAGCGCGTCGATCTCGGCGCGCGTGTTGTAGAGCGCGAGCGAGGCCCGCGCGGTCGCGGGAATTCCGAAAAACTCCATCACCGGCTGCGCGCAGTGGTGGCCGGTGCGAATGGCGATCCCTTCCTGGTCCAGCACCGTGCCGATGTCGTGGGGATGAATTCCGTCCAGGGTGAACGAGAGCACGCCGATCTTCTCCGGCGCCGTCCCGACGACGGTGAGACCCGGCAGCGCCGACAGCGAGCGGGTCGCGTGGTCGAGGAGTTCCTCCTCGTGCGCCGTCACGCTCCCGATCCCGACCTTCGAAAGGTAGTCGATTGCCGCCCCGAGCCCGATCGCTCCCGCGATGTCGGGCGTTCCCGCCTCGAACTTGTACGGGAGCACGTTCCACGTCGTCTTCTCGAAGGAGACCGAGCTGATCATGTCGCCGCCCCCCTGGTAGGGAGGCATCTCTTCGAGGAGCTCTGCGCGCCCGTAGAGGACGCCGATGCCCGTCGGGCCGTACATCTTGTGCGCGGAGAACGCGTAGAAGTCGCACCCGATCTCCCGGACGTCCACGGCGAGCCGCGGGACCGCCTGCGCGCCGTCCACGAGGACCGGCACGCCGCGCGCGTGCGCGACCTCGACGATTCGCTTGACGGGCAGCAGAGTGCCGAGCGCGTTGGAGACATGCGCGACCGACACGATCTTTGTGCGCGGCGTCAAGAGCCGATCGAGCTCCTCGACGCGCACTTCGCCGGTCCGGTCGATCGGCAGGACGCGGAGTTTCGCCTTCTTCTCGTCGCAGAGAAGCTGCCACGGCACGATGTTCGAGTGGTGCTCCAGCGCCGTGATCACGACCTCGTCCCCCTCGCCGACGCGCTGGCGACCCAGGGTCTGTGCGACGAGGTTGATCGCCTCCGTCGTCCCGCGGACGAACACGATCTCGCGCGTTTCGGCGGCGTTCACGAACGAACGCACCTTTTCCCGCGCCCGCTCGTAGGCGTCCGTCGCCTGCACCGAAAGCTCGTGAACTCCGCGGTGGATGTTTCCGTAGTAGCGGCCGTAGAGGTCGGCGGCCGCTTCGATGACCGGTGTCGGCTTCTGCGTCGTCGCCGCGTTGTCGAGGTAGACGAGCGGGCGGCCGTGCACCTTCCGGGCGAGGATCGGGAAATCGCGCCGGAGCGCCTCGACGTCGAGGGGCGGCGCACCCGTGCGTCCCGGCTCGCGAACGGGAACCGCGGTGCTCACGACCGTGCCCCGGAAAGGTCGACGCCGGTGCTTCCCGGCAGCTGCAGGCCGAGGTGCTCCTCGACCATCGCCCGGAGCGGTGCGATCCGGATTCGCGACGCGACGTCGCTCGCGAAGGCGTAAACGAGGAGGCTCCGCGCGTCTTCCTCGCCGATTCCGCGGGACCGGAGGTAGAACATCGCGGTCTCGTCGAGCTGTCCGATCGTCGAGCCGTGCCGGCACTTCACGTCGTCGGCGAAGATCTCGAGAGCGGGCTCGGAGTTGACGAGCGCCTCCTTCGAGAGGAGGAGGTTCTTGTTGGTCTGCATCGCGTCGGTCTTCTGCGCGTCCTGGCGCACGATGATCCGGCCGTTGAAGACGCCTCGGGACTTTCCGCTCATGATCCCCTTGTAGAGCTCACGGCTCGTCCCGTGCGGCTGCGCGTGGTCGATCAGCGTGTGGTTGTCGAGGTGCTGCGTACCGGACCCGAGGAAGAGCCCATTCAGCGTGCAGCCGGCGCCGGAGGCGTCGAGCCGCACGTTCAGGTCGTTGCGCACGAGCGCGCCGCCGAGCGTGATCGAGTGGGAGGTGAAGCTGCTGTCGCGCTTCCCGAGGACCGCCATCGTCGCGACGTGGAACGCCTCCAGGCTCTCGCGTTCGATCTTGTAGAAGTCGAGCACCGCGCCCTCGCCCACGACCGCCTCCGTCACGGCGTTGGTGAAGTAGAGCGCGCCAGCCGTGCCGATCCAGGTCTCGACGATCGCGGCCTGGCTGCCGGGCTCGGCGATCACGAGGTTGCGCGGGTGGGAGACCGTCGGTCCGAAGTCGGGCTCGGAGAGGAAAACGAGGTGGATGGGTTCCGCGACGACGAGGCCGGCGGGGATCCGGACGAAGGCGCCGTCCTCGAAAAGCGCCGAGTTGACGGCCGCGAACGCGTTGCCGTCGCGCTCGATCTTCGCAAGGTGCGGCTCCGCCGCCTCGTGGCGGCTCGCGAGAACTTCTCTGAGGCTCGCGACCTCGACGCCGTCACCGCGCGGTCCGGTCGAGGAGAGCTCGGGGGCGTACCGGCCGTTGACGAAAACGATCTGAGCGCCCTCCTGCCCCGGTAGAAGGCCGGCGTCGAGACGCTCGATCCGCCGCGGGCTCACCTCCGCGGCAGGCGCGAACGGGACCCGCAGGATCGGCGCGACATTCGTGTACTTCCACGCCTCGTTCCGGGCCGTCGGGAATCCGAGGTCGCGGAACCGCTCCAGCCCCGCCCGACGGACGTCCGAAAGCCACGCGGGCTCGCGCGGCGAGCGCTGCTCTCGAAACGCGTCCAGGAGCGAGCGCTCGAGAGCCGTCCGAGTGTCTTCCGCGATCGCTTCCATCACGAGACCGGAACGGGTTGCGTGCGTGCGGGCGGCGGCTCCTTCTCGAGCCACGCGTAGCCCTTCTCTTCGAGCTCGAGCGCGAGCTCTTTGCCGCCCTCGCGCACGATGCGCCCCTCCACGAGCACGTGGAGGAAGTCGGGCACGATGTAGTTCAGCAGCCGCTGATAGTGCGTGACGACGATCATCGCGCGCTCGGGGCTGCGGAGGGAGTTCACCCCGGAAGCGACGATCCGCAGCGCGTCGATGTCGAGCCCCGAGTCGGTCTCGTCCAGGATCGCGAGCGTCGGATCGAGAATCGCCATCTGGAAGATCTCGTTGCGCTTTTTCTCTCCGCCGGAAAACCCTTCGTTGACGGGACGCTTGACGAGCTCCTCATCGATGTCGACGAGCTTCGCCTTTTCCTTCACGAGCGAGAGGAAGTCGAACGCGTCGAGCTCGGAGAGCCCGCGGTGCTTGCGAACAGCGTTCAACGCGTTCTTCAGAAAGTAGACGTTCGACACGCCCGGGATCTCGACCGGGTACTGGAAAGCGAGAAAAACCCCTTCGCGGGCGCGCATCTCGGGAGCCATCTTGAGGAGGTCCTGCCCCTTGAAGAACACCTGCCCTTGCGTCACCTCGTAGCCGGGGCGGCCGGCGAGGACGTGGGCGAGCGTGCTCTTGCCCGAACCGTTCGGTCCCATGAGGGCGTGGACTTCACCGGCGCGGACCGTGAGGTCCACTCCGCGAAGGATCTCGTTGCCGGCGACGCTCGCGTGGAGGTTTTTGACTTCGAGAAGAGTCATCCTTCTCCCCTGTCATCCCGAGCAAAGCGAGGGATCTGGATCTCTCTCGACAGTGTCGGATTCTTCGTCGCTCCGCTCCTCAGAATGACAATCGAGGGCGTCATCCCACGCTTCCTTCCAGACTGACGCCCAGCAGTTTCTGGGCTTCTACGGCGAACTCCATCGGCAGCTCCTTGAAGACCACCTTGCAGAACCCGCTGACGATCATGTTCACCGCCTCTTCCGGCGAGATGCCTCGCTGCTGGAAGTAGAAGATCTGGTCTTCGCCGATCTTCGAGGTGGAAGCCTCGTGCTCCATCTGCGCCGTCGAGTTCAACACCTCGATGACCGGGAACGTGTGCGCGCCGCACTTGTCTCCGATGAGCAGCGAGTCGCACTGCGAGTAGTTCCGGGCGTTGTCGGCTTTCCCGAGGATCTTGACGAGGCCGCGGTAGGTGTTCTGCCCGTGTCCCGCGGAGATCCCCTTCGAGACGATCGTGGACTTCGTGTTCTTCCCGATGTGGATCATCTTGGTCCCGGTGTCCGCCTGCTGATAGTTGTTCGTCACCGCGACTGAGTAGAACTCGCCGACCGAGTTGTCTCCCTGGAGGATGCAGCTCGGATACTTCCAGGTGATCGCCGAGCCGGTCTCGACCTGGGTCCACGAGATCTTCGAGTTCCGGCCGAGGCACTTTCCTCGCTTGGTGACGAAATTGAAGATCCCGCCCTTGCCCTGCTCGTCGCCCGGGTACCAGTTCTGGACCGTCGAGTACTTGATCTCGGCGTCGTCGTGCGCGATGAGCTCGACCACGGCGGCGTGGAGCTGGTTCTCGTCGCGCATCGGGGCCGTGCAACCTTCGAGATAGCTCACGTACGCGCCTTCGTCGGCGATGATGAGCGTCCGCTCGAACTGACCGGTCTTGGCCGCGTTGATCCGGAAGTAGGTCGAGAGCTCCATCGGGCAGCGGACCCCCTTCGGGATGTACACGAACGAACCGTCGGAGAAGACGGCGGAGTTCAGCGTCGCGAAGAAGTTGTCGGTGTAAGGCACGACCGAGCCGAGGTACTTCTTCACGAGGTCCGGATGGTTCTGGGCCGCCTCCGAAAAGGAGCAGAAGATGACGCCGACCTCGGCGAGCTTCTCGCGGAAGGTCGTCGCGACCGAGACGCTGTCGAACACGGCGTCCACGGCGACGCCGGCGAGCTTCCCGCGCTCCCGCAGCGGAATGCCGAGCTTCTCGTAGGTCTCCAGGAGCTTCGGATCGACGTCCGCCAGGCTCTGGGGACCGTCCTTCTGCGACTTCGGGGCCGAGTAGTAGATGATCGACTGGTAGTCGATCGGGGGATAGTGGACGTTCTGCCAGTTCGGCTCCTTCATCTTCAGCCAGTGGCGAAACGCCTTCAGCCGCCACTCGAGCAGGAACTCCGGCTCGCCCTTTTTCTCGGAGATCAGGCGGACGATCGCTTCGTTCAGGCCCGGTGGGACGGACTCGGATTCGATGTCGGTGACGAACCCGGCCTTGTACTGCCCGCCCGTCGGGCCGAGAAGAGTGCGGGGATCGGTGCTCATCGGGAACTCTCCATTTCCGCCTCGGAGCCTAATTAATCTATATAGAAAAGTCAACTATCGCTATACGTCTAAAGTGCACCCTGAGAGCCACTTACGCAGGCACTGTGACTCTAACTTCCAAAAGAACGGCGTAAACTCGCCGCTATGAAGAGTGCGGGAGGCTTCCGCGTTGCAGTACCTCCCGCCCGCCCGCTCGTGGTCTTCGACGGCGACTGCTCCTTCTGCCGCTTCTGGATCGACCGGTGGAAGCGCACGTCGGGCGATTGCCTCGATTACGTGTCCTTCCAGGACGCCGCCCCGCGCTTTCCGGAGATCCCGGTGGAAGAGTTCCGGCGGGCGGTGGGGCTCATCCGTCCGTCGGGCGAGGTCCTTTTCGGAGCCGCCGCGGTCGTCGCCGCGCGCGCGGAAGTGCCGGGAAGGGAGTTGTGGTCGAGGGTCTATCGGGGCGTGCCGGGCGCGCGCACCCTCATGGACGTTCTCTACCGGTTCATCGCGAACCACCGGAACGCCGCGTTCCGGGTCACGCGCCTCTTCTGGGGACGCTAGTGTCCCGAGTCAGAAGTCCGTCGAGCAATGCCGACGCATTTCGGACTCGGGGCACTGGGGTGTGTCGTGACAATACTGAGGAGAGCGCGGTCGGCGGAACGGCCGGCAATGGCCACTATAATGGCCACATGAAGGCGGTGACGGCAACGCAGGCGAAAAACACCTTCCTCGAGCTCCTGCGAGACGCGGAAGAGCGGGGAGAAGAGGTCCTCGTAACCCGGAACGGCCGCCCCTGCGCGGTCCTGGTGTCGGCTGAGGAGTGGGAAAGTCTGCTCGAGACGATTGAGATGCTGTCCGACCCCGACGTGATGGAGAAGCTCACTCGGTCTCTTCGCGAGAGAAAGGCCGGACGGTTCTTGAGCCACGAGGAGGTGTGGACGAAAGTTGGCGTACCGACTTCTCTACCTTCCGGGCGCGGCCTCGGATCTCGCCGCGCTTCCCGCCCCGGTGGCCGGCCGGGCGCGAAGCGGGCTCGAGAGGCTCGCGCGAAACCCGCGACTCGGTAAGCCCCTCCGGGGACCGCTCACCGACCTCTGGAGCTACCGCGTTGGAGACTACCGGGTCGTGTACGAGATCCGCGGTCGAGAGCTCGTCGTCCTCGTTCTGATGATCGGGCACCGCCGCGCGATCTACGAACGCGTCCGGCGCATTGGTCGGAAATGATCAGACCCCGAACCGCTCCGCGTCCCACTCGAGGCCGAGCTCGCCCGGCGGAGCCATGTAGCCGAGGAGAGCCGACGAAGCGACGACCGCGGGGCTCGCGAGGTAGCCTTCGCCGCCGACGCCCATCCGGTTCTGCCAGTTCCGATTGAACGACGTGATCGCACGCTCGCCCGCGAGCAGAGCGTCGGGGCCCTGACCGAAGCAGGGACCGCACCACGACTGCCGGATTGCACCTCCCACGGATCGGAGCACGTCCGCGATCGACTCCCCCTCGAGCCGCGGATCGGGCCGCTCGATCTCCCTCCCGACACCGCCCGAGCCGGGGAAGACCGTGAGCGTCTTCGTCACCTGGCGAAAGCCGTGCTCGCGTGCCGCGCGGAGGACGAGCGCGGCGGAGAGCAGATCGGCGTAGCTGCCGTTCGTGCAGGAGCCGATCATCGCCTTGTCGAAGGTGAGCCGCTCGCGTGAGACCTCCTCCGCGGGGTACGCGTTCCCCGGCGAGAAGGGCTTGGCGATCATCGGCTCCACCCCACCGAGCTCGAGCGTCTCGTCCAGGTCGTAAACCGCGTCCGCGCCGGGCGCGACCCGCGGATAGGGGAGCGCCTCGGGCGGGGTCCTTTTTGCGCGGTACCACGCGTCCGTGGCGTCGTCGTGCGCAAAGATCCCGTTCAGCGCTTCCCCCTCCGCCATCATGTTCGCGATGGTGTTGCGGTACGCGATCGGGAGCTGCCGGTCGGCATCCACGAACTCGACCGTCATGCCGCCCGACTGTTTCGCGCCCCACCGCCTCAGGAGCTCGAGAACGATGTCCTTTCCGGTCACCCACGGGCGCAGGCGTCCGCGAAAGACGACGCGCCGCTCTTTTGCGAGTGTGAAGTAGATGTACCCGGTCGACCAGCCGAAGCCGAGCGTGGTCGAACCGACCCCGAAGCCCACCGCGCCGTAGGCGCCGTATGCCCGGCTGTGCGAGTCCGCTCCCGGGATGAACTGTCCGGGAAGCACGAGCCCCTGCTCCGGAAAGTAGAAGTGGAAGATCCCGTCGCCCGGAGTGGCGTAGTACGGCTTCTCGATTCCGTGGAGGCGAGCGAACTCTCGCCCGATCGCGGTCTGGCGCTCGTCCGCCTCCTTGCCGGTGAACACGAAGTGGTCGTTCGCGATCGCCGCCTGGCGGGGAAAGATCGTGTTTCCGCCCGTGATCTGGTTGAAGGTGTGGATCGCGAACGGCGCGGTGCCGTCGGAGGCGGGGAGGAGATCCGCGTAGACCCGGAGTGTCGCGCCCGGCTCCACCTTCGCGTCCTTGTCCACCCGGTGCGCCCAGACGATCTGCTGGGTCGTCGTGAGCTTGCGTGCGGTTTCGGGGTCCGGCCAGACGAGCGACGGAGGGGTGACGACCGAGCGGCGTAACTCGCGCCTTCCAACCGCGAAGATGCCGCCGCTCCTCCGGATCTCCTCCTCCTTCGGAGTGAGCGGCACCGGCTCGTAAGTCTTTCCTTTCGTCTCGTTCGCGAGGCGCCGCGTCGCGCTCTCGAAGGACATCGCGTCGCCGTCCTCGGCGTCGGCGACCGCCTCCGGGCTCTGCACGACATGAAGGCCGAGGTTGAACGCGTTGCGGCGGAAGATGTCGCCCATGCTTGCGCCGCAGACGACGACGAGCTCGAGCCCTGCCTCTTCCGCGACCCCCTTCAGGCCGGCCGGGCTCATCTCGCGCGAGGACCCGATCGCGAAGCGGTCCCCGGCCACGAGGAAAGTCTCTCCCCGGTGAACCCGCTCGCGGAAGCCGGGCATCAGGTGGCGAAAGGAGCCAGCCTTCCATCGTTCGTCGAGCGTTTCGAGGCTCTCCGAGACACAGTCCGCCGCGGGCGTGATCTGGTCGGTGTCGATCGCGTCGAGTTTCTTACCGGGGACCCTCTTGTCCCAGAAGACGAGCGCCTTGCCGCGGATGACGCGGGCCGCGCCGTCCCCGGCGGCGTCGGAAGGACGCGGGCCCGGGACCTCGTCGGCGGTGACGCCCGGCTTCAGTCGCGCGGGCTGGATGGATTGCACGGGGTAACGCTAACTCGGACCGCGCCGAATGAGGACGATCCAGTCGAGCAGGGCCGCGAGGAACTTCCGGACGGCCTCTCGCGTCCTCTCGTCGATCAGGCGCCCCTCCGCCTCGAACTTCTCCGCGCCTCGGGGCACGAGGATCTCCGGCCGCAACATCGCGTAGGTCTCGGTGAACACGAAGGACTGCCGGAGGGCGAGCTGCGCCCGGGCGGTCCCGCTGTTGCCGCCGCTCACGCCCATGATCCCGGCCGGCTTCCGGTTCAAGGGCGACTTCCCGGGTGGGCGCGACGCCCAGTCGAAGGCGTTCTTCAGCACCCCCGGAACGCCGTAGTTGTACTCCGGCGTCACGAAGAGGAGGGCGTCCGCGTCCCGGATGGCATCCTTCCACGCCGCGACGGGCACCGGGTCTCCCCGGCTCTCGACGTCGGCGTTGTAGGGCGGGATCTCGCCGAGACCTTCGAAGATCCGGATCTCCATCCCGGCCGGGACGAGCTCCACGGCCGCTCTCAGCAGACTTCGGTTCAGCGAGCCCGTCCGAAGGCTGCCGGCGACCCCGAGAACCCGAACCGCGTCGGACATCGTGCGATTCTATGGTCATGAGCGGCGCGGGGCTCGGAGTGGACTGAAAGGATGTCGCGACTTTCGCGCCGCGGATTTCGGATCGCTCTCCTCGCGTTCGTGGCGGTTTCGCTCGTCGTTATCTTCTTTCTGCTGGAGCACGCCATCAGCCACCGAAGGTGGCCCGTGAAGACCCTGACGGACGCGGACCGGGCGCTCGTAATCCGTGAGCCGGTGGATTCCACCGTCGCGTTTCTCTCGTCGCTGCCGCGGATGCCCGGACCCCTCCCGCACGATCGAAGGATTCCGCCGCACGAGCTCAAGGTTTACCGCGTGCGGGCGCGGCTGATGGCGGTCAACAGGATGCCCGACGGGGATTTCCACGTGCTGATCGCGGATCCGGACGACGAGAAGGCTCGGATGATCGTGGAGGTCCCGGCGCCCGTCGAGGGGAAGACGACGGGCCTCTCCGAAACCTACCGGCGGACGCGCGAGACGCTGCGTGAGAAGGGGGCTCGCGGCCGGCTCGTCCGGGTCACGGGCGTCGGATTCTTCGATTACACGCACTGGCAGCCGGGCGCCGCGAAGAACGGGTTCGAGCTCCACCCCGTCCTGGCGGTCGAGTTCCTGGATTAGCTAGTGTCCCGAGTCAGAAGTCCGTCGTGCACCGAGGCTGGCGGATGCAGCGCCGGCCGAATGCCGACGCATTTCGGACTCGAGACACTAAACTGTCTCCGATGGTCTCGACCGCGCCCGCCTTTCG
>JBKJVY010000285.1:0-2811 GCA_046717185.1 Thermoanaerobaculia bacterium | reverse complement strand
CACCAGGTCATCGCGAACTCGATCGGCGCGTCGCGCGAGACGGTCACGCGCCTGCTGCGGCAGTTCGTCAACCGCGGTCTCATCCGGATGCGCGGCCGGATGGTCTGGATCCGCGACGAGCCGAGCCGGACCACGCCCTCGGGGACACGCAAGCTCCCCGAGTTGCCGGCGACGCCGCCGGCCGCGAAGGACGAACCGGCTACCCGGAAGAAAACGGCCGCTCCGCCCCGGGGCAGAGGAGGGAGTGACCGCCGGCGGTGAAGGGCCTCTGGACGCTTCCGAACTTCATCACGCTCGTCCGTCTGGCGGCGCTGCCGTTCTTCCTGTTGTCGATTGCGGAGGGAAGGTTCCGAATCGCGCTCGCGATCTTCGTCGCCGCGGGAATCTCCGACGGCGTGGACGGTTATCTCGCCCGGCGGTTCGGGATGAACTCCGCCCTCGGCGCTTATCTCGATCCGATCGCGGACAAGCTGCTTTTGATGAGCTCGTACCTGTTTCTCGCGATTCCGTCCTATCCCGCGACCGTGAAGGTCCCCGTCTGGCTCGCCGTGATCGTGATTTCTCGCGACCTCCTGCTCATGCTCGTCGGGCTCCTTCTGATCCTGACGTCGACCAAGAAGCGCTTTCCCCCGACGTGGCTCGGCAAGGTCGCGACCGTGACGCTCATCGTCACGGTGCTCTTCGTTCTCTGCGCGAACGTGTGGGACTGGCCCCGCTCGTTCGTCCTGATCGCGTTTGGGGCGGCGGCGACGGCGACGGTGCTCTCGGGCTTCGACTACGTGATCCGGATCGTGCAGGCGCCCCAGCCCGCCCCGGAGAGGCCGTGATCCAGCTGACGCTGCTCTCCCGGCCCGGGTGCCACCTCTGCGAGGAGATGCGGCGTGAGGTGGACGCGTTCCTCACCAGCCGCCCGCACGAGTGGGAGGTGATCGACGTCGGCACCGACCCCGACCTACACCTCCGCTACGGCGACTCCATTCCCGTCCTGTTCGTCAACGGACGGCTCTTCGCCAAGATCCGGCTCCCGCGCTTTTCCTCCAGGGTCCGGCTCCTCAAGGCGACTTCCGCCTTCCTCTGATGCCGCGGGCGGCGGATTGCACTCTCCGGCCGCCTTTCGCTATATTCTCGGCTTTCGCGCGGGCATAGCTCAGCTGGTAGAGCGTCAGCTTCCCAAGCTGGATGTCGCCGGTTCGAACCCGGTTGCCCGCTCCACTTTCCTTTTCCGGAAGCAGCGAGGCGACCCCGCGTTCAGAGGCTATACTGGCCCTCTTTCGGGAGGTACAACCCTTGGCTTTCTTCGGCAAACCCGACAACCCCGTGCCGCCGTCTCAGCCCCCGTCGCCCTCTCCGACCCCTTCTGTCCCGCCACAGCGCAGTCCAGCCCCCCCTCCCGTCGTCCCGGCTCCCGGCGCCTCCGCGTCCTCGACCGTCATCGGCTCCCGAATGCGGGTCGTCGGTGAGGTCACCGGGGACGAAGACGTCGTCGTCAACGGCCGCGTCGAGGGAAAGATCCGGGTCGACCGGAAAGTCGTCGTCTCACCGGGCGCCGAGGTGGAGGGCGACATCCAGGCAAAGTCCGTCGTCATCGGCGGGCGCGTCCACGGACAGGTGACGGCGTCGGAACGCACGGAGCTCCTTCCTTCCGGCCGCGTGCAGGGCAACGTCCACGCCCCGCGCATCGTCATGGCCGAAGGCGCCCAGATCCAGGGCCGGGTCGTAATGCCGACCGACGCGGCGACGCGACCGCTCTCCTCGCCGCGCGCGGAGGAAGGCAAGCGCGCGCCGGCTCCGGTCGCTCCGCCAAAACCGGAAGATGCGGCGCGGCGCCCCGTTTCGCCTCCGGTCACCGGCGGATGACGACCGAAATCGCCGTCGGCCTTCAAGGCAACTTCATCGGCGGCGAATGGCTGCCGGCTTCGTCCGGCCGCACGTTCGAGAACCGGAATCCCGCCGACAAGGACGATCTCGTCGGAATCTTCCCGGAGAGTGGACGTGAAGACGTCGAGGCGGCGGTGGCAGCCGCGGCGGGCGCGTATCCGGGGTGGCGGGACACGCCCGCTCCGCGCCGCGCCGAGATCCTCTACACCGCCGGGGAGATCCTGAGGCGCGACAAGGAAACGCTCGCGCGGCTGATGACCCGGGAGATGGGCAAGGTCCTCGCCGAGACCCGGGGCGACGTGCAGGAAGCGATCGACATGGCGTACCTGGCGGCGGGGGAGGGGCGCCGGCTCTTCGGTTTCACGACCCCGTCGGAGCTTCCCAACAAGTTCGCGATGTGTGTGCGCCAGCCGATCGGCGTGTGCGCCCTCGTCACACCGTGGAACTTCCCCACGGCGATCCCCGCCTGGAAGTCGATGGCGGCATTGATCGCGGGCAACACGATTGTCATCAAGCCGGCGACGGACACCCCGGCGTCAGTCGTCGCGCTCGCTCGCGTGTACGAAGAGGCGGGGCTTCCGCCCGGCGTGTTCAACGTCGTGATCGGGTCGGGCGGGGAGGTCGGCGACCCGCTCGTTACGCACCCCGACGTCCGCGTCGTGTCGTTCACCGGCTCGACCGACGTCGGCCGGCACATCTCTCTGGCGTGCGCCCCGACCTTCAAACGGCTGCATCTCGAGATGGGCGGAAAGAACGCGATCCTCGTTCTCGAAGACGCCGACGTCGACCTCGCGGTCGAGGGCGCCGTCTGGGGCGCCTTCGGAACGACCGGGCAGCGCTGCACCGCGTCCTCGCGCCTCCTCGTCCACGAAGACGTCGTCGACGAGTTCGTCGAGAAGCTCGCAGCGCGGGCGCGCACGCTACGCGTCGACA
>JBKJVY010000284.1:0-2883 GCA_046717185.1 Thermoanaerobaculia bacterium | reverse complement strand
CTGGACGTCCATCCCCTTCTGGAGCATCGGAGTGACGACCATGAAAATGATGAGGAGAACGAGGCAAACGTCCACCAGCGGGGTGACGTTGATGTCGCTCTGAAGACTTCCGCGGCCTCCGCCGCTTCCCATAGCCATCTAGCCGTCTCCCATTGACTTCCGAGCTAGGACGCCCGAACCCCGAGCTTCACTCCGGCGCCGCGGCGCTTGATGAAGTAGTCGATGAGCTCCGAAGCGGAGTTGGACATTTCCACCTGGAACCGCTCCACCTTGTTGAGGAAGAAGTTGTACATGAACACCGCCGGGATGGCGACGCCCAACCCGAGCGCGGTGGCGACGAGGGCTTCCGCGATTCCGGCCGACACGGCGCCGATACCGCCGGATCCCGTGAGGGCCATGCCGCGGAAGGCGTTGATGATGCCGATGACCGTTCCGAACAGTCCGATGAACGGCGCCGTCGTGGCGATCGTCGCGAGACCCGACAGACCCTTCTTCAGGTCGGCGGTCGTGATGAGCGCTTCCCGCTCGATCGCCCGCTCGGCCGCTTGGATCGGGTCATGGCCGACGATTTCGGCGGTGCCGCTCGTGACGTCGTGCTGGAACTCGTACAGCCCGGCGGACACCACGCGCGCGAGGTGGCTGTGCCGGTACTTCTTCGACGACTCGATCGCCTCGGAAAGCTTGTCCTGCTTCAGATGACCCGTGACGAGCCGGGCGAAGGCCAGCGACTGCTTCTTGGCCTTGTGGAAGTAGATCAACCGCTCGAAAAAGACCGTCAGCGAGTAGACGGACATGATGAGGAGAATGATGATGACCCCCTTGTTGAGGATCGTCATCTTGCTCCAGAGTTCGGCGATATCGAAAGTCATGTACTCTCCTTCTTCAATCGGACGGCCGTTCTCGCCTCCGATCCGGCCTGAAATCCTAGTGCAAGTTGAAAGTCACCGTTACTGTGAGGTAAACGCGGACCGCGCGCCCGTTCAACGTCGCGGGCCGGTATCTCCATTGCGAGACGGCGCGCGTCGCGGCCGCGTCGAGAAGTGGGTTGACGGACTTCAAGACCCGGACGTCTTCGACGGAACCGCTCGCCGTGATGATCGCTTCCAGGATCACGACCCCCTCCATCCTCGCCTTCCGGGCCGCCTCGGGGTAGCTCGGCTCGACGCGGTTCGTCAGTTGGGGGGCTTTGACGTCTCCGCCGACCCGTAGCGGCTCGTCGGAGAGGCCGGGGCCGGTTCCTCCCACGACTCCGCCGATGACGCCGCCCATCACTCCTCCCGGGACTCCGCCCTCGACGCCGCCTTCGACACCCTCTCCCACCGGCAGGTCCAGCTCGGGGGCCGACAGCGCCTCGGGGATCTTGTCCGGAATCATGGTCGGGGCCGTCATCTCCGTGGGGCGAACCGGTATGGGCTTGGGGGTCTCCGGCTTCGGGGCGGCCGGCTTGGGGGCGGCGGCCGGGGGAGGCGGAGGAGGAGGCGGCGCCGCCGCGTAGAAGGTCACGGGGATCGGGGGTTCGGGCACGTCCTCGACGAACCAGATCGAGGCGCCGACGATGCCTCCGATCACGAGGACGTGAAGGGCGAGCGAGACGGGCAGCGAGACGACCTTTTTGGGCCCCTTCTTCGCGTGCTCGCTCGAGGATTCGATCAGCGCGTCTTCGAACATGGCATGTCCTCCCGACCCATAGACCCCGCTCTCACAGAACAGGTTCCGGGGTCGGCGTCATCGCGAGAGCCTTCTTTCGCAAATCCAATGCCTGCTGCAGGTAGCGGTTTGCCGCGTCCACGTGCTCCTGTCTCTTGACCGGGTCCGTCTCAATCTTCGCCTTCTCCCGGTAGAGCAGGTTCACGTAGGACAGCGCCTCGAAATAGTCGGGCTTGATCTCGAGCGCTTTGTTCAAAGCGTCCAGGCCCTCGTCGACGACACGCGCCCGGACGACCGGGTCCAGGTCCGGAAAGTTGTACGACCGGTCCCAGGCCTGGACGCCGATGAAGTAGTACACCTCGGCCTTGGCCTGCGGCGTCGTCTCGGCATCGAGGCGTCTCTTGAGCCACTCGACCGCTTTGTCGACTTCCCCCTTCTTGAAGTACATCTGGGCGATCGACTGCATCGCCTTCGTGTCCTTCGGATCCTCTTCCACCATGTGCTCGTAGAACGCGATCGCGTCGTCGAACCGTTCGGTGGAGAGATAGAGCGAGACGAGGCACTCCCGCGTCTTCCGTTCCTCCGGAAACGCCTCGATGTAGAGCTTCAGGTGCTCGATCGCCTTCGCGGCGAACTCGAGATCCTTCGGGTGCTTCGACCCCGGCTGGTACATCCCCATGTACGCGAGCCCGATGTTCTTGTGAAGCTTCGATTCCTTCGGGTCGAGCCGCATCGCCTCCTGGTAGCTCGCGAGCGCCGTCTGGTACTGCTCCGCCCGGAAGTACTCGTTTCCCTTCTTGATTTCCTGTTTCGACTTGATCTTGTTGCAGCCGGCCGCGAGAACCGCGGAGCAAAGAAGGAGGGCGAAGACCCCGAGTTTTCCTCGAGAAATGGAACGCCCCGGGTGAAACGCCATGCTGACCCGCTCCTGTTCTTTCGCTCGCCGGCAGCGAAAACCCCGGCCCGGAGCCGGGATTCTGTTGAATTCGCCACCGCAAAGCAACATCGATTTTTTTCGCCCTCCGCGCCGCAAGGTCTGACACACTTGGGCTTTCCGTCTTCGGCCGTGGGAGCGTACTCTCGATAGCGGCAGGGTAGAGACGGGGCGCCCGCGGTGCGGGGAATATTCGTTCGAGTGGGCGGCTTGGCGTCTGGAGGAGAAACGCTTGAAAAAGGCCTGCCGATTGACCGCTCTCGCTCTGTCGCTCCTCGTCTCCGGGAGCGCGCCCCCGGCGC
>JBKJVY010000283.1:0-4294 GCA_046717185.1 Thermoanaerobaculia bacterium | reverse complement strand
CGCGATCAGCTCACCCGCGCCCTCGAGGCGATCGAGAAGGTCGCGCGAGAGCTCTCCCTTCTGCGCTCCGTCGGAGTCTGACGGCCTCCATCGAAATCGCGCGGCTCGGTCGCGGCAAACGCGACGTGGGCCGCTTCCTGGACGTCGCGGAACGGCTCTACCGGGACGATCCCAACTGGGTCGCGCCCCTCCGGTCGGACGTCGCGAAAGTCCTTTCCAACGACAACCCCTTCTTCCGGCACGCCGAGATGCAGCTCTTCGTCGCCCGGCGCGGCCCCTCCGACGTCGGCCGGATCGCGGCGATCGTCGACCGCGCTCACAACGAGTTCCACGGCGAAAAGGTGGCCTTCTTCGGGTTTTTCGAGTCGACGGACGACACGGAGGTCGCCAACCGTCTCTTCGACGCGGCGGCGCTCTGGGGACGCGAAAGGAAAATGACGGTCCTCCGGGGGCCGGCGAACCCCTCGCTGAACGACGAGGCGGGCCTGCTCGTCGACGGCTTCGACTCGCCGCCGGTCTTCATGATGACCTACAACCCGCGCTTCTATCCCGCGCTCCTCGAAGGGGCCGGGTTCCGCAAGGCGAAGGACCTCCTCGCCTACTGGTTCGACGTGGCCCCCGAGCCGCAAGCCCGCCTCGACCGCCTGGCCGAGCGAGTCCGACGCAACGATCCGGACGTCGTCGTGCGGCCGATCCCGAAGCGATCGCTCGACGCCGACCTGCCGAAGATCCGCGAGATCTACAACTCAGCCTGGGAGGCGAACTGGGGCTTCGTTCCGATGACCGAGGACGAGATGGGGTTCATGGCGGGCAGGCTCAAGCCTCTGCTCGACTCCGACTTCGTCTTCCTGGCGGAACGCCGACGCGAGGACGGCTCTCTCGAGCCGATGGCTTTCCAGCTGGCGATGCCCGACTACAACCCGGCGATCGCGACCGCGAAAGGGCGACTGCTTCCCTTCGGGTGGCTGAAGTTTCTGCTCGAAAGGCGAAAGGTGTGCACGCTTCGGGTCATCACGCTCGGCATCAAACGAGAGTACCGATTGCGAGGGATCCATGCCGTGATGTTCGCCGCCTCCCTGCGCTCGGCGCGCCGCCGCGGCTTCACGGGGGTCGAGGTGTCGTGGCTCCTCGAGGACAACGATCTCGTGATCGGGTCCGTGAAAATGTTCGGCGGGCGGCTCTACAAGACCTACCGGATATACGAGAGGGAAATCGGGGGCGAGAGTCATAAGTCCTGAATCCGAAGTCGCGGGTTGGTGAACCGGTTTCAGCGACCTGGCACCTTGGACGTGGGGCTCTGGGTTGCCGCCGTCAGGCGGTCGTACAGCCGCTCCCCGAGCGGCACCGTCGCGAACGCCAGCACGATCCCGGCGATCACGTCCACGACGTAGTGGTATCGGCAGTACATCGTCGAAAAGATGAGCAGCAGGGCCACCGGCATCAGGAACCAGAAGACCTTTCGCGCCCTCCGCCACGCGACGATCAGTACGACGACCGTGATCATCGTGTGCCCGGACGGGAACACGTCCAACTTCGTGTGCTCGAGCTCGTTGATGGTGCGAGAGATCGCGCGGGCGACCGGTGAAGTCTCGAGCGGCACCGTATGCCTCTCGGCCAGAGCGGTTCGCGGCCCATACGCGGGGATGGTGAAGTAGCCGGCATAGGAAACGTAGAAGCAGACCGAGAGGGTAAAGATGAACCGCCGCGCCAGGGCGACGTCGCGGGACCAGAGGAACCCCCCGAGGACGAGCGGGAGGAAGTAGTACGTCGCGTAGGCGACGTAGAAGAACGCCGCCCAGAAAGGGGTGACGTACGGCTGCAGGAGCACGGTCACGTCCTCTCCGAGGATCGCGCGGTCCGCGGCGATCAAAAGGTCGTCGCGCGCGCCGCCCCTCGCGGCCGGGATGAGCGGGCCCAGGCTCTCGAACACGAACGGGATAAACGCGGCCGGATAGAAATCGGCCGCGACCCGGAGCGCCTTCGGGAGTCGCTCCAGCCGCTGCGTGAGGAACACCACAACCGCGAGAAAGGCCCCCATGAGGGCGTAGCGGAGGAGGATCTCGCCCGGGTCCGCGAGCCTCCGCCAGAGAAGAAGCGTGACGGCGCAGAGAATGCCGAGCGCCGCCAGATTCACCGCTTCGAGAGGGCGCAGGCGCATCACGGTGAGTTATAGCCGCCGGAGCCGAGTCCTACGATAGAATTTTTCGACCGGTGACTGTCCGCGCGGCGCTCGGCCTTTCTCTCGCCCTCTCGGCGGGCGCCGCCGCTGTGTCTCCCACGCCGGCAGCGGTCCCCGGCCCGAAGGTGCTCGTCGCCCGGATCGACACGCCGATTCATCCGGCGGCGGCGAACTACCTGAAAAAGGTCTTGCGGGCGGCGGGAGAGGAGGGCGCGGCGCTCGTCGTCGTCGGGCTCTCGACGCCCGGCGGCCTTCTCACCTCGACCCGCGAAATGACGTCCGCGATCCTTCAATCGAAGGTCCCCGTCGCGACCTACGTCTCGCCGTCCGGGGCCCAGGCCGCCTCCGCGGGGTTCTTCATCCTTATGGCGGGGGACGTCGCCGCGATGGCGCCCGGCACGAACGCGGGCGCGGCCCACCCCGTCGGCGGAGAGGGCCAGGACCTTCCGAAGACGATGAACGAGAAGGCGGAGCAGGACGCGCGCGCATTCATCCGCAGCCTTGCGCGGCAGCGGGGAAGGAACGCCGAGAAGGCGGAGGCCGCGGTGACGACGAGCGTCTCGTACACCGAGACCGAAGCAAAAGAGGCCGGTCTCATCGAGGTCGTCGCGAGAGACCTGCCCGACCTCCTCGCCCAGCTCGAGGGCCGGCGGCTCACGCGCGTCGGCGGCGCCGTCGCGACCCTCGCGCTTCGGGGTTACCGGATCGAGCAGCGGGAGATGGGCCGGGCGGAGAAGCTGATCGGGATCGTCTCGCACCCCAACGTGGCGTACCTGCTCTTCCTCGCGGGGCTCCTGGGCCTCTACTTCGAGCTGTCGAGCCCGGGGGCGGTGCTCCCCGGCGTCGTCGGCGGAATCTCGCTTCTCCTCGCGCTGTACGCCTTCTCCGTCCTTCCCGTCAATCTCGCAGGGCTGGCGCTCATCGTGTTCGGCATCGTGCTCTTCATCGCGGAGGTAAAGGTAGTGAGCCACGGCATCCTCGCCGTGGGGGGCGCGGTCGCTCTTCTGGCGGGATCGCTCCTTCTCTTCTCGGGACGGGGGGAGGAGTCGATCTACCGCGTCGACCTCTCGGTCATCGTGCCCGGCCTGCTGATGACGCTCGGGATCGTCGGCTTCCTGGCGTGGAAGACGCTCGAGCTCCGCATGCGGCCGCCGCGGACGGGGCTCGAGGGCCTCGTCGGGGAGACGGCGCGCGTCGTCGAGGAGTTCGCGGGGCCGGGCCGGGGAAGGGTCCTCGTCCACGGCGAGTACTGGGAAGCGGACGGGCCGATGGGCCTCCGCGAAGGTGAGGCTGTACAGGTCACCGACATCGAGGGAATGCGTCTTCGAGTGGAACGGAGGGACTAATGACCGATCTCTTTTCACGAACCGGTTTCTTCATCGCGCTCTTCATCGGCCTCGTGTTTCTCTTCAAGTGGATCAACATTCTGAACGAGTACGAGCGGGGCGTCACGTTCTGGCTCGGCCGACTCGGCAAGAAGCCGAAGGGCCCGGGACTCGTCCTCATCTTCTGGCCCTTCGAGCGGATGGTGCGCATGTCGCTGCGCACGGTGGTGCACGACGTGCCGACGCAGGACATCATCACGAAGGACAACGTGTCAGTGAAGGTCAACGCGGTCGTCTACTTCCGCGTCGTCGAGCCGGACAAGGCGGTGGTCCAGGTGGAGAACTATCTCTACGCGACGTCCCAGCTCGCGCAGACGACCCTTCGCAGCATCCTCGGGCAGGCGCTCTTAGACGAGCTCCTCTCCGAGCGCGAGAAATTGAACGTGGCCCTCCAGGTGGTCATCGACGAGCACACCCAGCCGTGGGGCGTCAAAGTCTCGATGGTCGAAGTGAAGCAGGTGGACCTGCCCCCCGAGATGCAGCGCGCGATGGCGAAGCAGGCGGAGGCGGAGCGGGAGAAGAGGGCGAAGATCATTCACGCCTCGGGAGAGTTCGAGGCCGCCGCGAAGCTCGGCGAGGCCGCGAAGATCATCGGTGAGCAGCCAGCCACCCTGCAGCTGCGCTACCTTCAGACCCTGACCGAGATCGCCAACGAGAAGAACTCGACGATCATCTTCCCGCTCCCGATCGAGCTCATGAAGACCTTCCTGCGGGAGAAGTAGTGGAGCCG
>JBKJVY010000282.1:0-3691 GCA_046717185.1 Thermoanaerobaculia bacterium | reverse complement strand
TTTTCCGAGACAAGTTGCGTGGATGAAGTCTACTGCCGTTTCCGCGACCGGCCGGCTTCGCGCCGCGGGCCCCCCTCCTTCGGCCTTTCCGCCGTCGGCGCCGGGCGCGGCGTCGTCGGGTGCAAAGGCCGCTCGCCTCCGCGGGAAACGCGAGGGGCGACGATCTTCTTCTGGCGATTTCCGGTCCCGCGTCGCGTCATTCGGGCTCCTCTCCTTCCGCGAAGACCTCGGCCTGAAACGCGAAGAGCCGCGCCTCCGGGTCGCGCCACGCGTCCGGCGGGAGCCCGGCCTTCTGCGACAGCTCGGAAAGGAAGGTGTCGCGGTCGAACCCCCACTCGGTTGCGACCTGCGGGAGGAGGAGCCCCCGCCGGCCGTTCGCCTCGAGGATGAGCCCGTCCCGGCCGACGATGATGTCTTCCCGGTTTTCCACGAGGCGTGGCGGAGTGAGGACCGAGATCTCGATTACACACTCGGGGAGCTCGTGAGACGCCAGCGGTGGAAAGCGCGGGTCCTCGAACGCCGCGCGCAGCGTGAACCGCGGGACGGTTCGCGCGAGATCGCCTTCCGGTGCGAGCGTCCCGATGCACCCCCGGAGGCGGCCGCCGCGCCTCAACGTGACGAAGAGCGCCCTCGACTCTCCAAACGGCTCGGACCGGTCCGAAGCGAGCCGCGGTGGAGGCTCGCCCCGGAACTGCGCCTCGAGCGTCGAGCGAGCGAGATCGAGCAGCTGACGCCGCGTTTCCTCCGACAGGGCCGGGGACCGATCGCTCACGGGACGGAGCTTGCCGGAAGATCGGTCAGAAAGTCCCGGATCGCGGATTCGAGCGCGTCGAGCTTTCCCTCGAGAAAGTGGTCGGCACCGGGCACGATGACGATCCGCCCGACGTCACCCGCCCACTCCTGAAGGAGATGAGGGGGCCCGTAAACGTCCTCGGAGCCCGTTACGAAGAGCGTCGGAACCGTCGGCCGCGGGGGCAGATCGCCTGTCACGCTCGCGAGCGGGACTCCCATGCCGATGAAAGCGCGGACGCGCGAGTCTCCGACGATCGCACGCAGGCCCGCCACCGATCCGAACGAGAAGCCTCCCGCGACGAGCGGCAGGCCGCCGCGACGCTCCGCCTCGTCGAGCGCGCCGCGGAAGTCCTCGGTCTCTCCCCGGCCCGAGTCGAACCGGCCCTGCGAGAGGCCGACGCCGCGGAAGTTGAACCTCAGGATGCCATAGCCGGCGCGGGCGAGCGTTCTCGCCGCCCGGAAGACCACCTTGTTGTGGAGCGTGCCGCCGTGGAGCGGGTGCGGATGCGCGAAGACCGCCGAGCCCGCGCGGACGCCTTCGGGCTCTTTCCAGAGACCCTCGAGGTTCCCCACCGGGCCGCGGAAGAAAAGCGGTTCGAGGCGGCCCGTCATCGCGCGCTCGCGCGTTGGCGAATCGCCTGTCTCAGCGTATTCTTCCGGCCGGCCCACGACACTGCGGGGGCCTCTCCGCTGGAGATCCGGGAGCACAGGAGACGCTGGCATGAGCAAAATCGTACACGTGGTCGGGACCGGCACGATCGGCGAGCCGCTGATCGGCTTCTTCGCCGACTTCAAGCGTCACCTCGGAATCGACGAGATCACCTTCCACAAGCGCACCCCGATGACGACCGAGCGCGCCAAGGTCAGCCACCTCATGCGTCGCGGGGCGCACCTCGCCGTCGACGCCGACAAGACCGCCGACTTCGAGGCGCTCGGCCACGAGGTGTCCTACGACGCGGTCGAGGCGCTCGAGCGGGCGACCGTCGTCATCGACTGCACGCCCGCGGGAAACGAGAACAAGAAGACCTACGAGCAGATCTCCGGGCCGAACGGATTCATCGCACAGGGCAGCGAGTTCGGCTTCGGCAAGCCCTATGCGATCGGGATCAACGAGGAGGCGCTCATCCCCGGGAAGGACCGCTTCCTCCAGATAGTCTCCTGCAACACCCACAGCATCGCGACTCTGATCAAGACGCTCGCGTCCGAGGACGGCGAGCTCCGGCTCGAGTCGGGTCGTTTCATCTGCCTGAGGCGCGCGAACGACGTTTCCCAGGATTCGAGCTTTTGCCCCGCCCCGACGGCCGGCAAGCACGACGACCCGGAGTTCGGCACCCACCACGCGCGGGACGCCTTTTACCTTTTCGAGACAATGGGATGGAAGCCGCCCATCTTCTCCTCGGCGATGAAGTTGAACACCCAGTACATGCACTCTCTCTGGTTCGACATGGTGCTCTCGGCTCCGCTCACCCGCGAAAAGGCGCTCGCGAAGCTCGAGGGAAACGCCCGCATCGCGATGACCGAGAAGCGCTCGGCCAACCAGATCTTCTCGTTCGGGCGGGACCACGGCTACTACGGCCGGATCTTTTCCCAGGCGGTCGTGGCGAAGCCGACGGTCACGGTGCACGGGGACCGCGAAGTGATCGGGTTCTGCTTCACTCCGCAGGACGGCAACTCGCTCGCCTCCTCGATCGCCGCGGCGCTCTGGATCTGCGACCCGGACTTCGACAGGGCGGAGCGCCTGTCCGTGCTGGACCGGTTCTTCTTCCGGGAGATTTGACCGCGAAGCGGTCATCCTGAGCGTTAGCGCTGGGGTCAGTCCTGATTTGCTGACTTCGCTTCCGGTTGTCTGAACCACGTGCTGGCTGCCGGAGACCCTCGCGACAATTCTTTAACGGTGGGATCACCGGCCGATCGCGGAGAAGGCAGCTGATGGCCCGCCCCCCGCGGCTGGAGTATCCCGGCGCCGTCCATCACGTGATCGCCCGAGGAAACGAGCAGCGGTCGATCTTTCGTGACGACTTGGATCGGATCGAGTATCTCGATCGGATCGCCCACTACCGGGAACGGTTTCGGTTTCAGCTACTCGCTTATTGCCTGATGACAAACCACGTTCACATGGCGATTCGGTCGGGGCCGGTTCCCCTCTCGCGGGTCATGGCCGGACTTCACTCGTCTTATACCCAGTGGTTCAACCGACGCCATGCACGGATCGGACACCTTTTTCAGGGGAGATACAAAGCCTTTCTCGTCCAGGAGGATAGATACCTTCTGGCCCTGATCCGGTACATCCACCTGAATCCAGTCAACGCGGGCCTGGTCAGAAGCGCCTGCGACTACAGGTGGTCGAGCGACCGCTTTTTCCGAAGAGGACGGGGACCCGACTGGCTCGATCTCGATGGCGGCCTGGCCGCCCTTGGCCCAACCCGGCACACCGCCGTCCGGCGATACACCGAGCTCATCGAGGGGACTGTCGCGTCTCCGTCATACGAGGATCTCCGCGCGGTTGATCAGACCGTCAAGGGCGAGGAGAGTTTCGCGCTCCAGCGTTTCGAGGCGGGCAATCAACTCGAGCCGCAACTTCGTGGCCTCTCAGAAGACCGCCTGATCGAGGTGGTCGCTCGGATGAGGGGTTTGAGTAAGGACGACCTCACTGGACCTCGAAAGGGCGGACCGGTCGCGTCTGCGCGGTGCCTCGCCGCCTACATTGCACGACGGCTGGCCCGGATCTCCACGCGCCGCCTCGCGCGCCGCTTCCACCGAGATGACTCCTCCTTCGTCCGTCCGATGGCCCGGCTCGAAAGAAGACTCGAGGCAGACGGGCAGCTTCGAGACGAGATCGACAGGATCGTCCAGGAGCTGCGGGTGGAGTCGCGGCAACCGTAGTGTGAGGGAGGGAGGG
>JBKJVY010000281.1:0-6283 GCA_046717185.1 Thermoanaerobaculia bacterium | reverse complement strand
GCCATGGGTCGTGTCGGGGATTCTGCTTTCGGCCGGGGCCGCGATGATCGAAGCGCTCGGGGTGACACTGGGTAAGGTTCTCTCGCACGACGATCTCTACCACGTCCTTCAGACCGGCGCGCTCTACCTTCTCTACCGGGGCGGGCGGCTTTTTCGTGAGGGTACGGGTGATGGCTGAGACCCGCTTACCCGTCGTTCCCCGGCCGTTCGGCCTCGGAATGACAGGGAGGGTCCTAACCAAACACGAGCGGATACAGCAGCGACACCGCGGCCACGATGACGGCAACGGCGAGGACGTCCAGGAGAATCCCGGCGCGCGCCATCTGCCGAACGCTCACCTGTCCCGACCCGAAGACGATCGCGTTCGGCGGAGTCGCGACGGGCAGGGCGAAGCCGGTGGAGGCGGCCAGTGCCGCTACGAGCATCAGCGCGACTGGCGGCTCGCCGACCGCGGGGGCAAGCGCGGCGGCGATCGGCATCATCATCGCGGCGACCGCGGTGTTCGAAGCGAGCTCGGAGAGCAGGAGCACGACCCCCGCGAGCGCCCCGTAGACGACGATCCGGGGCGAGCCCGCGAGAGCGCCCATGCCTCCGGCCAGCCACTTCGCGAGCCCGCTCGACTCCATCGCCGCCGCGAGCGAGAGTCCGCCTCCGAAGAGCAGCAGCACCTCCCAGGGGATCTCCCGCGCCTCGCGCCACGTGAGAAGCGGCCGGCCGCCGGCTCGCGGGGCGCGGTCCGACACGACGAAGAGCAGCAGCGCGCCGGCGAGGCCGACGGACGCGTCCGTCACCCCCGGTGAGAGGTCCGCGAGGCCGGGCAACGTCACGGCTCCCATCTCCTTGCGCTCGCGCATCAGCCAGGCGGCGACCGTCACCAGAAAGACCGCGATCGCGCGAGCCTCTCCCCCGTGCAGCGGCCCGAGCGCGGCGCGGCGTTCGCGCAGGATGCGACGCGCGTCGGCACCGAGGTCCACGCGTCCCCGGAAGAGCAGGAAGACGAGCAACGCCCACGTGAGCGGCAATAGGACCGCCGCGATCGGGAAGCCGATGAGAAGGAACTCGGCAAAGCTCACGGGCCGAGCGGCGATCTCCTTCGCGGCTCCCGCGAAGATCAGATTGGGCGGAGTTCCGAGGAGCGTCGCCATCCCCCCGATCGAAGCCGCGTAGGCGACGCCGAGCATCAGAGCGGTGCGCGTCGCATCGGCGCCCCGCCCCGCACCGAAGAGCGCGCCCACCGCGAGCGCGATCGGATACATCATGGCGGCGGTCGCGGTGTTGGAGATCCACATCGAGACGAAACCCGTTGCGAGCATCACCCCGAAGACCACGCGGCGGGCGCCGCCGCCGATCGCGGAGACGATCGCATACGCGATCCGGCTGTGGGCATTCCACTTCTCGAGAGCGGCGGCGAGTAGAAAGCCGGCGAGAAACAGGAACACGAGCTCGTTCGCGTACGGCGCTGCCGCGTCCTTCGCTGACCGGACCCCGAGGAGCGGAAAGAGAACGATCGGCAGAAGGGACGTCGCGGCGAGCGGGACCGGCTCGGTCAGCCACCACACGGCCATCCACCCCGCGACACCGAGGACGGCCACGGCTCCCGGCGGGAGGTCCGACGGAGCGACGAGAGCCAGCAGGAGTCCCGCCGCCGGCCCCGCCGCGAGGAACGCCGCCCGCCGGCTCACTCCGGCCCTCGGAAGCTCGTCAAGCGGGAAGAGGATACCGGCTTCCGGCGCGGTCAGCGTGGAGGTCGGGGGGGATGCTCCTTCTCGTAGACCTCGAGCCGCGCCGTGAGCCACTCCGCGAGCCGCTGGCGGCGGCCGCCGGTCCACCGGATCTCGTACGGCTTCCCGCTTTCCTCGGATTGGGATGCAATCCCGACGATGAACTCGCGCGCGGTCTGAACCCGCTTTCCCGCGAACCGCAGCTTGCGGGCGAGATGCGAGGCGGCGCGGCTCGCCGTGTGCTCCCCGCCGTTGCGGAGAAATCTACCGGAGGAACCCTTCACCTGCCCGAGCAGATAGTCGATCTTGGTTTGCTCCTCGACGGGACGGACGCCGCTCGCCGCCGAGGCGACGGCGCCGAGTCCAGCGAGAACGATCCCGACTGAGGCGGCGACGGTTCGGGCCAGCCTGGTCATGCCGCGTGCGTCTCGATCAGCTCCCGCAATAATCGTCGACGACGTGGAGAAGGGCGTCGAGCGTGATCGGCTTGCGCAGGTAGTCGGCGTGCAGCGTCTTCGCCTTTTCTTGCGCCCGCCCATCCGCGGTCATGATGATTACGGGTATCGACGAGAGCTCCGGGTCGCGGAGCTGTTCGGACCGGAACTCCCACCCGTTCATGACCGGCATCATCAGGTCGAGCAGGATCACGCAGGGCCGCTCGGCGCGCGCCCGCTCGAGCGCGACCTCTCCGTTCTCCGCCGGCCAGGACTCATAGCCGGCGTCTTGCAGCACGGTGCAAATGCTTTCGCGCAGATCGTTGTCGTCCTCGACGACGAGAACGCGAGGAGTCCGTGTGGACATGGGGCGCCCGACTATTTGCAAGAACTGTGCAAAGCCACCGGGAGCGGAGCGGAGTCAGGTCTTCACGAGTCGCACGGTTGGTCGCTGAGGCGGACTCGCCCTGACAACATTTCGGAGCAAAGTGTCAGGTGGAGACCTGACCCCACCGAGGGCGATCAGCCCGTCGCGGAGGAAGATCGCTCGGAAAGGTCCAGGTGGTCCGGATCGGAGCAGTAGTGAGCGACGGTCTCGAGCAGGTGGTGGAGGTTGACGGGCTTCCGCAGGCAGGAGGCGAGAGCGAGCTGGTGTGCAACCTCCTCTCCGTTCCAGAGGCCGGTGAACCCCACGACGGGGATATCCGCGAGACGCGCGTCGGCAAGCTGGCGGCGACGGAACTCGTGTCCGCCCATCCCCGGCATCTTTAGATCGAGGAGGATCATGCACGGGTCCTCCCCCGAGCGAAGCAGGTCGAGCGCGGCTTCGCCGTTCGGCGCGGTCAGCACGCGGTAGCCCTCCTCCTCGATCACCTCCCGCAGGACGGCGAGGAGGTCTTCGTCGTCGTCCACGACCAGGACGGTCGGCTTCGTTTCGGTTGTGGAGGGAGACACCCGGATTAATCTTACCGCACGGCCCCGCAGGGTTTCGAGCGGCAGACCGATTCCCAGGGGCTCCGCGCGAAAGCTCTGTCCGCCGATGCGAAGCAACGTCGCGAAAGAGGTGGTGAGCCGCGAAGGACTCGAACCTTCAACCTAGAGATTAAGAGTCTCTTGCTCTACCAATTGAGCTAGCGGCCCACGGGAACGCGGAGAATAGACGATCGGGTGAGTCGCGGCAAGCGCCGTCGGCGAGGGGATCCAGATTCCTCGTCGCTTCGCTCGGAATGACAGAAAAACCGCCGCGCTCTTGGCAACCAGGTAGGACCCCTGTCATCCCGAGCGAAGCGAGGGATCTGCGTCCCCGTTGATCGCGTTCTCCGCTATCCCCCGCCCACGAACTCGACCACTTCGAGATCGTCGCCCTCCTCGATGCGGGTCGTTTCGTAGGAAGCTTTCGGGACGATCTCGCGATTGCGCTCGACCGCGACGCGCGGCGTCGACACTTCGAGGTCGCCGAGGAGCGCGGAAATCGTCGTCCCGGCCGGGAACCGGCGCTCTTTGCCATTGACCCGCACCACGACCGGACCGCTCATCCCTTTCTCACCGGGTACTGGATTTCCGTCGAGCCCGCCGCCGAAGTGAGCCGAACGACCGCGGCGGCCGCGCCGGCGGGCACCGACGGCATGAGGAACGCGACGGCGCAGGCTCCGTCGGGACCGGTCCGGCCCTGGAAGACGGGGATCGCCTTTTCCGACGAGATCAGCCGGATGTGGACCAGGGCGCCGGTGACGGGCCGACGCGACCGCGCGAGCTCGGCCCGAATCCGGAAGTCGACTCGCCGGCCCGACACGAAGTCGGGGGCGGGCGAGAACGTGAGGTCGATCTGCTCCGGACTTCCTTCGGCAGCGAGGTACTCCAGGATGACCTGGTCAAGCGTTCGATCGCCGGAAAGCCGCGTCGACTCGGATCCCCGCCACGGCGTGGGGCGCGGGGCCGGACTCTCCCGCAACTCGCCGGAGGCGGCGTTCGATGCCTGGGGCGCGCCGCCGAGCGCCATTTCTTCCGGCGCCCGAACCGATCCGTTGGGCCCGTCGAAACCGCCCTCCCGGATCGCGGCGATTACGGTCCTGTGCTGCTGCTCCATCAGCTCGCGGACCGCGCGGTCATCTCCGCCGGTCCGGAGCGATTCGTCATAGGGAGTCCGCTTTCCGCCGAGGATCTCGCCGCCGACGTATACGAACGACTCGATGTACGGCTGCGGATCGCCCCGGTCCTCCGTCTGGATGTGGAAGACGCGGTCACGGTGTTTGACGTCCGTGTTGAAGCCCGTGATCACGGGGAAATTGTAGACGCTACACGAGCTCGAACTGCGCCGTGAAATGTCGAAGGACCGGGGCCTGCCGGACGATGCGGACGCCGCGGAGCTTCTCCGGCTCGCCGTGGAGGCGTTTGACGACGTCGGCGACGTACTCGAGGTGCGAGTTGGTGTAGACGCGCCGCGGGACGGCGAGCCGGACGAGGTCGAGGTCGGGGAGGATCTCCCGGCCGGGCCGCTCCGGGTCGGGCTTGCCGAACATCACCCCGCCGATCTCCACCGCCCGGATCCCGCCCTCCCGATAGAGAGCGATCGTCAGCGCCTGCGCGGGATAGTCGTGCGGGGCAAGGTGGGGCGCGAAGGCGCGGGCGTCGATGTACACGGCGTGACCGCCGATCGGCTCGACGACCGGGACGCCGGCACGGGCGAGGTCCTCTCCGAATGCCGTCACCTGTCCGATCCGGAACGAGAGGTAGTCCTCGTCGAGGACCTCGCGCAACCCGATCGCAATCGCCTCCAGGTCCCGCCCGGCGAGGCCGCCGTAAGTCGGAAAGCCCTCGATCAGGATGAGCATGTTCTTCAGCTTCTCGACCCACGCCTCCTGGCGCAGCGCGAGGAAACCGCCGATGTTCGTCAGGCCGTCCTTCTTCGCGCTCATCGTGCAGCCTTCCGAGAGCGCAAAGATCTCGCGCACGATCTCCGCGACGGTGCGCGTGTTCTGGCCCGGCTCCCGCTGCTTGATGAACCACGCGTTCTCTGCGAAGCGGCAGGCGTCGATGACCAGCGGGACGCCGTGGCGCGCACAGAGGTCGTGCGTCTCGCGGACGTTGGCGAGCGATACGGGCTGGCCGCCACCGGAGTTGTTCGTCAGGGTCAGCATGACGAGAGGAACCCGTCCGCGGTTCTCGTCGAGGCAGCGCGCGAGACGCTCGACGTCCATGTTCCCCTTGAAGGGATGCCGCGTCCTCGGCTCCCTCCCCTCGGGGATGACGAAGTCGAGAGCGACCCCGCCGTTGACCTCGACGTTTGCCCGGGTCGTGTCGAAGTGCGTGTTGTTCGGCACCACGTCGCCCGGCTTCAAGACCGTCGAGAAGAGGAGGTTCTCCGCGACACGCCCCTGGTGCGTCGGGATCACGTGCGGCAGCCCGAAGATCTCGTGCACGGTCGCTTCGAACCGCCGGTAATTCCGGCCTCCGGCGTACGACTCGTCGCCGAGCATGAGGCCCGCCCACTGCGCGTCGGACATGGCCGACGTGCCGGAGTCCGTCAGCAGGTCGATATAGATGTCTTCGGAGTCCAGACCGAAGACGTTGTAGCCCGCGCGCTCCAGCGCTCGCTCGCGCTCCTCCCGGGAGATGGAACGGATCCGCTCGACGACCTTGACCCGCCAGGGCTCCGGCGACAGCTCGCGCATCCGGCAAGTGTATTGCGCGGGCTCCGCGCCCCGGCGCTCGACCGCGCCAGGCTTGTGCGATCGCTCCTTGACAGTTTCAGCCGACCCGTCATAGTTGGCGGCCGAAATGGATGCGGGAACTCAAATAAGAAAGCCGACTCCGCGCAAATGAGAGTCCTCGGAAGACTCCTCGCCCTGCTCGGGCTTTCCTTCGTCGTATTCGCTTTACCGAGCGAAGATCAAGGCTCGTTCGCCCGATCCCCGCAGCCCGGGACCCCTACGCCCGCGTTACGGCCAGTCGCGAGCTCCGCGGGCTTCTCCCCCCTCTCGGCTCTCGCCGGTGGAGACACTTGCAGCACGCCGCCGACGCCCATCGACATGATCCCGTACAACGACAGCGGAACGACGATCGGAATGGCCAACAACAGCACGGGCAAGCTCGCGTTCGCGTGCGGCATCGTGGGCAGCGGGGACCAGC
>JBKJVY010000280.1:0-4202 GCA_046717185.1 Thermoanaerobaculia bacterium | reverse complement strand
CGGTTGGAGTCGGCTCCGTGGCGCTCTCGTGCGTCTTCGCACTCGGTGCGATCTTCGACGTCGGGCTCGGCGCGTTCGCCTCGGGCGCCCACCACGTCCAGACGTTCTACCGCTGGATCTCGCTCGGCGTGAACCAGGCGACCGGCCAGGTCCCGGGCGAGCTCGGCGAGTGGTTCGTGGACGTGACCCTGCGCCTCGACTCCCTTTCCGCGCTCATGCTCGCGTTCGTCACCTTCGTCGGGTTTCTGATCCACGTGTACTCGGCCGGCTACATGGGACACGACGCGGGATACGGCCGCTACTTCGCCTACCTGAACCTCTTCATGTTCTCGATGCTCACGCTCGTGCTCGCCGGGAACTTCCTCTTGATGTTCGTAGGCTGGGAAGGGGTCGGTCTCTGTTCCTACCTTCTCATCGGCTACGACTACCACAAGAAGTTGGCGGCGGACGCGGGCAAGAAGGCGTTCGTCGTCAATCGGATCGGCGACTTCGGCTTCATCCTCGGGATCTTCGGGATCTTCGCGCTCTTCGGCTCGCTCGACTTCGGAAAAGTGTTCTCGGCGGCCGCCGCGAGCCCCGGCGCGTACGCCCCGTACATGACGCTCATCTGCCTCTGCCTCTTCCTCGGCGCGGCCGGCAAGTCGGCCCAGGTGCCGCTGTACGTGTGGCTTCCGGACGCGATGGCGGGGCCGACCCCCGTGTCGGCGCTCATCCACGCCGCGACGATGGTGACGGCGGGCGTCTACATGGTCGCCCGCTGCAACGTCCTCTTCCGCCTGTCGCCCGACGCGCTCCTCGTCGTGGCCGTCGTCGGCGGATTCACGGCGCTATTCGCCGCGACGATCGGCCTGGCACAGACCGACATCAAGAAGGTGCTCGCGTATTCGACGGTTTCCCAGCTCGGTTACATGTTCCTCGCGTGTGGCGTCGGAGCATTCGGGGCGGGGATGTTCCACGTTCTCACCCACGCCTTCTTCAAGGCGTGCCTCTTCCTCGGATCGGGTTCCGTGATCCACGCGCTTGGCGGTGAGCAGGACCTCCGCCGGATGGGTGGTCTCGCGCGAAAGATCCCGATCACGTACGCGACCTTCCTCGTGGCGACCCTCGCGATCGCGGGGGTGCCTCTCTTCGCCGGATTCTTCTCGAAGGACGCCATCCTGGCGGCGGTCTTCGAGGCCCGCTTCCCGCAGGCCCCGTGGCTGCCGAAGCTCCTCTGGGGCGCGGCGCTCTTCACTGCCGGCCTGACGGCGTTCTACATGTTCCGGCTCGTTTCGCTCGCCTTCTACGGGCGTTTCCGCGGCACTCCGGAAGAGGAAGCGCACGTGCACGAGTCGCCCCCTTCGATGACCGTCCCGCTCGTCGTGCTCGCGTTCCTGTCCGTCGTCGGCGGCTGGATCGGCATCCCGATCGTGCACGGGGGCAATCGAATCGGCGAGTTTCTCGCGCCCGTGATCCCGACGCTCGCCGGCGAGCACGCGGCTGCGCACCAGCCGTCGGTCTCGCTCGAGATCGCGTTGATGGCGGCATCGGTAGTTGCCGCCACGGTCGGACTCGCTCTCGCCTGGTTCTGGTACGCGAAGGGGGACGGACGCACGCCCGCGCGGCTCGCCGAGCGCTTCCCCCGGCTCTACCAGGCGGTTCTGAACAAGTACCGGGTGGATGAGTTCTACGACGCCGTCTTCGTCGAAGGCCTCGGAAAGGGGGGCGGCCGGTTCCTCTGGGAGGTGGACGCCACTGTCGTCGACCTGATCCCCAACGGCACCGCCGCGGTGACGCGCGGCGTCGCATGGCTCTCGCACTTCTTCGACAAACACTTCGTGGACGGCGCGGTCAACGGCGTGGCCGGGTCACTTCAGGGCGGCTACCGGCTGCTGAGCCGGTCGCAGACCGGCCGGGTCCAGAACTACGCGCTCGTGATGGGCGGAGGGCTCTTCTGCATCGTCGCCGTGTATCTGATCTTCCGGTAATGGGGACAGATTTATTTACCACCGACGGGGACAGGTGATTAACGAGGGGACGGGTAAATAAATCTGTCCCCGGCGAGGGACTGAATGGACCTGATGGGCGTCTGGATCCCGATTCTTTCCATCGTGACGTACATCCCGCTCCTGGGAGCGCTCGCGATCGTCTTCCTCATCCCGAAGGAGAGGACCGGCGCGATCCGGACGGTGGCGACGGTCGTCGCCGTTCTCGACCTCGTCGTTTCGCTTCCGCTCTGGTTTCTCTTCGACCGCGGCCGCGAAGGCTACCAGTTCGTCGAACAGGCGTCGTGGATCCCGTCGCTCGGCGTTTCATACCACTTCGGAATCGACGGGATCACCCTTCTCCTGATCCTGCTCACGACTATCACCGGCGTCATCGCGGTCGCCTGCTCGTATACGGCGATCTCCGAGCGGCAGAAGGAGTACTACGTCCTGCTGCTCTTGCTCCAGACGTTCATGATCGGGACGTTCTGCTGTCTCGACCTCTTCCTCTTCTACGTCTTCTGGGAGGTCATGCTCGTTCCGATGTACTTCCTGATCGGGGTGTGGGGAAGCGACCGCCGACTCTACGCCGCGATCAAGTTCTTCCTGTACACGCTGGCGGGCTCGGTCCTCATGCTTCTCGGAATCATCGCGCTGTACTTCTACAACACGACCGGCTTCCTCGGTTACGGAGGGTTGGGACGGTCGCAGACGTTCTCGATCGAGGCGCTGACCGCGGTCGCCGCGGGAATGCCGGCGGAGCTCCAGATCTGGCTCTTCTTCGCGTTCTTCTTCGGGTTCGCCATCAAGGTTCCGATGTTCCCGTTCCACACGTGGCTGCCGGACGCCCATACCGAGGCGCCCACGGCCGGCTCCGTCATCCTCGCGGCGATTCTCCTCAAGATGGGCACGTACGGCTTCGTCCGGTTCTCGCTCCCGATGTTCCCCGACGCGATCACCACCTCGTGGGTCTCGACGCTCATGGTGACGCTCTCGATCATCGGGATCGTTTACGGCGCGATGGTCACCCTCGTTCAGAAGGACATGAAGAGGCTTATCGCCTACTCCTCCGTATCGCACCTCGGGTTCGTGATGCTCGGGATCTTCTCCTTGAACATGGCGGGGGTCCAGGGCGGCATCCTGCAGATGATCAACCACGGAATCTCGACGGGCGCGCTCTTCCTCCTCGTCGGGATGATCTACGAGCGGCGGCACACCCGCATGATCTCGGAGTACGGCGGCCTCGCCCGGCCGATGCCGGTCTATGCGACCTACTTCCTCGTGATGGCGCTCTCCTCGATGGGTCTTCCGCTACTGAACGGTTTCATCGGCGAGTTCACGATCCTCCAGGGGGCGTTCGCCCGGAACTTCTGGTGGGCGCTCTTTGCCGCGACGGGGATCGTGCTCGGCGCGGCGTACCTGCTCTGGCTCTACCAGCGCGTCTTCTTCGGGGAGATCACGAACCCCGCGAACGCGAACCTGCCCGACCTCACGCCGCGGGAGCAGCTGACGGTCATTCCGCTCGTCGTACTGGCGCTCTGGATCGGGCTCTACCCGAAACCGATGTTCGACGTCCTCCGGATCCCTTCGGAGAAGATCGTCGCCGCCGTCGGAGGCCGCACGACCCCGGCCCCCGCGCTCGCCCGCAAGGGCGCGGCGCCGGCGCACGCGGCGCCCCTCGGGGAAGCGGCGGCTCGCCCGTGAAGGTCTCCGGCAGCGACTGGCTGCTTCTCTCGCCAGAGCTCTTCCTGACCGCGGCAGGACTCCTCGTCCTCTCGCTCGCGGTGTTCGTCGACAAGGCGAAGGAGGAGTTCCTCGCGTTTCTGACCCTCATCTCGGTCGCGGTGACGATGGCGCTCGTCCTCTTTCTGTCCGGGTACTCCGGCCGCGGCGGCTCGATCCTGTCGGGGATGTTCGTGCTCGACAACTTCGCGATTTTCTTCAAGCTCCTGATGCTGACGTCGATCGCGCTGACCGTCCTCGCCTCCGTGCGCTTCGTCGGGTCGTCTCCTTATCCGGGCGGCGAGTACTATGCGCTCCTCCTCTTCACCGGCGTCGGCATGCTGTTCATGGTCTCGGGCGACAACCTGATCTCGATCTACGTCGCGCTGGAGCTCATGGCGCTCTCCTCCTACATCCTCGCCGGGTATTTCAAGGGGGAGATCAAGAGCACGGAGGCGGCGCTCAAGTACTTCATCCTCGGCGCGTTCTCGTCCGGCGTCCTCCTTTACGGGCTCT
>JBKJVY010000279.1:0-3189 GCA_046717185.1 Thermoanaerobaculia bacterium | reverse complement strand
TCGTAGAGCACGGCGCCAAACGCGAAGATGTCCGTCCGCGCGTCCGCCTCTTTCGCTTCGAGCTGCTCGGGCGCCATGTATTGCAGGGTCCCGAGAAGGGTTCCCTCCTGCGTGAGCGCCAGGGCCTGAGTCGGGAGAGCCGTGAGCTGCGTTGCAGCAGAAGCCGGGACGAGCACCCGGGCGAGGCCGAAGTCGAGAAGCTTCACCCCCGACTTCGTGATCATCACGTTGCCGGGCTTCAAATCCCGATGCACGATCCCCTGCCGGTGCGCTTTGTCGAGCGCGTCGGCGATTTCGCACCCGTAACGCAGCACCTGCTCGACCGGCAGAGGTCCTTTGAGGAGCCGGTCCGAGAGCGTCTCCCCTTCCAGGTACTCCATGACGAGGTACTCGGTCTCGCCCTCGCGCCCCACGTCGTACAACGCGCAGATGTGCGGGTGTGAGAGCTGCGAAATCGTGCGGGCCTCGCGCTCGAATCGCTGGCGCGACTCGGGCGAGGAGGCCAGATGGGACGGCAGGACCTTCACCGCGACCGTGCGCTCGAGTCGCGTGTCCCGGGCGCGATAGACCTCCCCCATCCCGCCCGCGCCGATCGGCGCGACGATCTCGTAGGGGCCGAGACGGGTGCCGGCTGAGAGTGTCACGAGAACTTCAGAACCCGAGCGCGAAGAGGACCGCCCCGCGGAGCTCCCTCATCCGTTCCGGCGAGAGCGTGGTGATGAGCGGGCCGATCCTGCTACGAGGCACCGTCTGGAGATGGTCGAGGTTGACGGCGCAGTCGCGAGGCATGCCGTCCTGTGTCGTCAAGACAACCTCGGAGGGAATGTCCCGGATCGTCGTCGTGATCGGGGCGACGGTCGCCTCGCCCAGGTAATCGAGAATCGAGTCCCGTGTGAGAACGACGACGGGTCGTCGCTTGTCCGGCGCGGCGAACCGGTACCAGCGGATCTCGCCGCGTCTCAAGGCTCGGTCCAGACCTGTTCCCGCTCCCAGGCGTCGAATTCCCCGCGACGGACCGGACGACGGGCGTATCCCTCCCGATGCTTCTGCTCCTGCCGCTGGACGCGTTGCCGCACGAGGGCCTCGCGCAAGGCGTCGCGGGCAAAGGCCGAGCGGGACGTGCCCAGCCTCTTTGCGGCCCGATCCACCGCCTCCACGAGATCTTCGTCGAGCGTCATCTGCACGGTCCTCAAGGCCCGCCCTCCATGTGGATTTCAATAGCTATTCTAGCCCACATTCGTGCCAGGATCTCGAACTCGAATCCCGTTCGCGGAACAGTATCGAAAGGATATAACCGGCCGGCGGGACTGGAATGAGTCTCATCCGAAACGTCCTCCTCGCCGGGTCGGAGAATCGCTGGTTGCGGGAACGCGCCGTCCGATACCCGTTCGTCCGGCGAGCCGTCTCCCGCTTCATGCCGGGCGAGACGGCCGACGAGGCGCTCGCGGCCGCGCGCGCGCTCGGCTTCGGCGGCGTCCTCACGCGGCTCGGCGAGAACCTGCGGGACGCCGCCGAAGCGGCGGACGTCACGAAGCACTACCTCGAGGTGCTGGACCGGATTCACCGCGAGAAACTCGACGTCGAGATATCGGTGAAGCCGACTCAGCTCGGCCTCGACTTCTCGCGCGAGGAGTGCGACCGCCACCTGCGCGAGCTCGCGGCGCGAGCGCGCGACCTTGCGAACTGGGTGTGGCTCGACATGGAGTCCTCGGCGTACACGGACGCGACGCTCGACCTCTACCGGCGAACGCGGGCGGAGTTCCCGAACACCGGAGTCTGCGTGCAGTCCTATCTCTACCGAACGGCCGCGGACGTGGAATTGCTGATTGCGCTCGGGTCCGGCATCCGGCTCGTGAAAGGCGCTTACCGCGAGCCGCCGGACAAGGCTTTCCCGAAGAAGGAAGACGTCGACGAGAGTTACTTCCGCATTGCCGCGCGGCTGCTCTCCGCCGAGGCGCGCCAGAAGGGCGTCCGGGCGATCTTCGGCACCCACGACCCGGGCCTGATCGGGCGGATCGAAGAGCTGGCACGCACCGAGGGCCTTCCTCCCGACGCGCTCGAGTTCCAGCTGCTCTACGGGATCCGCCGCGCCGAGCAGGTGCGCCTCGCGGCCTCGGGGTATCGCTTCCGCGTGCTGATCAGTTACGGCGAGGCGTGGTTCCCCTGGTACATGCGGCGGCTGGCCGAGCGGCCGTCGAACGTGCTGTTCGTCCTGCGAAGCCTCGTCGGCGGCTGACGTTCCGTCGGGGACTGAGGGTCATGGTCTCCACTTACCACTATGGACCTACCTTGCCGTGCTGGAAGACCTTGGAGCGCTCGCGTCGATTCCTGGTCAATATTCAGGCATCGAGGGGCGAAGCTCCTTAGAGTCAATGACTTGGTCGTAAAGTGGTAAATGGAGACCTGACCCCCGCTATTTCTTCAGGAGGGCGGGCCAGTTCGACACGAGGGAGATCGAGGAGCTCTGCCCTCCCTCCGGCGTGACGGCGATCAGGAAGCGATCGCATCCCGGCGAGATGCTCCCCGTCTGGGATCTCGGTAACTTGAACAGCTTCTTCGGCACGCCCGCCACGAACTCGGATTCCCGGGTCCGGACCTCGACGGAGGTCGCGTTCAGCTCGGGGCTCAGGTAGACGATCTCTTTTCCCGATCGACACCAGGAGCCGCCGATCCCTCCGCCGCTCGAGATTTGCCATTTCCCGCCGGGTCCCGGAAACGGAGCGACGTAGAGCTCCTCTCGTCCCGATTCATCGGAAACGTACAGAATCCAGCGGCCGTCGCGCGAAAACTGGGCGCCCGCCTCGTCGAATCCCGTCTCGAGAAGCGGAAAAGGTTTCCGGTCTCCGAAGAGAGGAAGGACCCAGACGTCGCTCTTGGTCTTGGTGTTCGGGTGGCGAACCTCGAGGGCGAAGTAGCGGCCATCCGGGGACCAGGAGGTCGGCAGCCACTGCCCCGGCGCCGTGAGCAATATTTCCTCCCGGCCGCCGCCGCTGGAAGGCTTGACCGCGACGACGCTGGTGAGTGCCTTCGCACCGCTGTGGACGTAGCCAATCCGAGCCCCGTCGGGCGACCACTGCGGGATCCTGTGGTTGCCTGGACCGAACGTGAATCGCGTTCGTGTTCCACGCGCAAGGTCGAGCATCCAGATGTCCGAAAGTCCTGTACCGGGGTCCACGATCATCGCCGCAA
>JBKJVY010000278.1:0-7073 GCA_046717185.1 Thermoanaerobaculia bacterium | reverse complement strand
CGTCAGGAGCCCGCCTTTGAGGCGCGCCCCGCGCCCGCCCCCAGGAACTTCAACGAGAAGTCCTCCGAGGGCTGGCGTTCCCGGTCCGAGGCGCCCGCCAAGCGGGTCATCGAGGGAGCCGTTCCCGGCCGCCGGGGGCAGGAAGACCGTGAGGTCGTCCCGCGCTCGAAGGAGCGGGCGCCCTCGGCCGACTGGCGGACCTACGAACGTCCCGCGCCGGCGCCGCGTGAGCAAAAGGCTTCGCCGCGTTTCGACCGCGGCCCCGAGTCCGCTCCCGCCGCGCCCCGCGAGTACCGAATCGAGCCGCGTGAGCACAAGGCGCCGCGTGAGTATCGCCCCGAGTCGCGGCCCGAGCCCCGCGAGTACAAGGCGCCGCGCGAATATCGGCCGGAATCGCGGCCGGCTCCGGCCCCCCGCGTGGACCGGTCCCCGCAATACTCGGCGCCGCCTCCCGCCAGCGCGCCAAGCGGAAAGAGCCATGGAAAGGGTCACAAAGGCTGAACGACGTTATCCGGGGTTTCCTCCTCTTCGACCGCGCCTTCGGGCGCGGTTTTTTTATGGGGTCTGATCCCGAAGGGGTCAGATCCCTCCCCCCTGCGAATCGAAACTACAATCTGGGGCAATGAGCCTGCGCGCCTCGACCGTGCTCGGCAGCGCGCTGTTCGTCTTCTACTGCACCGCCGTCGGCGTCTACCTGCTCCTCCGGCCCTGGAGTACCCCCACCGGTCCCGGCCTCTCGGGATCCGGTTTCTTTCGCGGCTTCGTATCCGGCCTCGGCCTCGTCCATCTCGTAGTCGGAGCGGCTGACCTGAAGGTCCTCTCTCGTGAGCTCTCGACGCCGGAGCCGGAGGGGCAGCCCGAGTGAAAGCTCTCTACGTAACCGAGCGGTCCGCGATCGGCGACGTACGGTTCGACGCGACTCTTGCGTCCCTCCGCGGGACACCCGGGCTTGCGGTCGAGCTTCGTGAGAAGGGCGAGGGAGACCGCGACACTCTACGAAGGGCGGAGTCCGCTCGCGAGAGACTTGGTCCCGATGTCCCTCTCTTCATCAACGCCCGACTGGACATCGCGCTGGCGGCGCGGGCGTCAGGCGTCCACCTGCCCGCCGACGGACTCCCACTCACCCGGGTGCGGGCCGCGGCGCCCCGCGGTTTTCTCGTCGGCGTCTCAACCCACTCTTCCGCGGAAGCGTTGCGCGCCATCGAGGGCGGAGCGGACCTCGTCGTGATCGGGCCGGTTTTCGACACCCCCTCCAAGCGCGCTTTTGGACCTCCGCTCGGGACGGAGGCGCTCGAGGCTCTGCCCCCGCGCGAGGAGCACGATGCCGACGTTTACGCCATCGGCGGGATCGGCGAGTCGGAGCTCGAGCTCCTCGCGGCCTTCCGCGACCGGATTGCGGGAGTGGCCGCCGTTCGCCTATTCCAGGAGTCCTCCGATCCGCGCCGGGTCGTGGAGAGGATCGGAGCGCTGTGAAGCCGGGCGGCGCGGACCTCTCCCCGGGACCGGAGGAGACGCTCGCTTGAAGACCCTCGATCGGATCAAACCTCTCGGCGAGAAGCTGCCCCTGCTGGTCCGACAGCTGATCGGACCTCTGGCGCTCGTCGCAACAGTTCTCGCCGTCGTCCTGCTGCTCACCACCGCCGGGGTCCCCACGACCAACGCGCGCGGCGATCACGACTACGGGGCGCTTGCGATCGGCATCGCTACGGCGCTCGTCCTCACGCGGGTTCTCGACTACGTTTTCTTCGACGTCGCGTTCCGCCTCCGCCGAAAGGTCGCCGCGCCCGCACTGCTGCGTCAGCTCGTGAGCCTGCTCGTGTTCGGCATCGCGGCGGCGATCCTTCTCCGGGTCATTCTCGGAATCGAACTGACTGGCGTCGTAGCGACGTCCGCGGTGCTCTCGGTCGTAATCGGCCTCGCGCTGCAGGACACGCTCGGGAACCTGTTCTCGGGTCTCGCGCTCCACCTCGAGAAGAGCGTGCAGGTCGGCGACATGGTCCGATCCGGCGACATCTTCGGAACGGTCGAAGAGCTCTCCTGGCGGGCGATCAAGCTGCGCACGATGGAAGGCAACGTGCTGCTCATCCCCAACAGCATCGCGAGCCGGGAGCGGCTCGAGGTGTTCCCGAGGCCGGGGCGGCCGATCGCACGAACGCTCCAGGTCGGTCTCGAGTACGACACCCCGCCGGCGCAGGCGATGGCGGCGCTCGCAGCGGCCGGCCGTGAGCTGCCCGGGGTCGCCGCCTATCCCGAGCCGACGGCGTACTTGAAGACGTTCGCCGACTTCTCGGTCGGCTACGAGCTCCGATACTGGCTGGAAGACTACGCGACCTTCCTCGAGCTCGACTCGCAGATTCGGGAGCGGGTCTGGTACCGCCTCGACCGCGAGAAAATCCGCATCGCCTTCCCCCTGATCCGGCAGTGGCAGTATTCGGCCGGGAACCTGACCACTCCCGACCGGCGGGAAGCGATCGAGTCCGCGATCTCGAGCGTCGACCTCTTCGCGCTCCTCTCTGACGAAGCGCGGGGACGGGTCGCCGACGGCGCCCGGGAGAGACGGTTCGCGCCGGGCGAGACGATCGTCCGAGAAGGCGACCGGGGATTGTCGATGTTCATCGTCGAATCGGGCCGGCTGGGCGTTTCCGTCCACGGCAAGGTCGGACAGAGCCAGCGCCTCGCGGTGCTGGAAGAGGGCGCCGCTTTCGGGGAGATCAGTCTCCTGACGGGCGATCCTCGCAGCGCCACGGTTCGCGCCCTGACGGAAGCGACACTCCTCGAGATCGACAAGTCCACGCTCTCCCCGATCCTTCGGGAGAACCCGTCGATCTGCGGGATGATCGAACTCACGATGCAGGAGCGGCGCAAGCGCACCGCCGACGCCCTGGAGGCGGCGGGCGGCGAGGCCGAGCAGACGGCGGACCGGACACCGCTCCGGCTCCGCATCGCTCGTTTCTTCGGCCTGAAGGGGTAGCAGGGAGAGTGAAGCTCCTGCTGGGTCTCGACCTCACGGAGGTGGACCGCGTCGCCGCTCTTCTCGACCGCTGGGGCGACCGGTTCGTGAAACGGGTCTTTCTCCCGGGAGAGATCTCCCCCCGGCGCCGACACCCGCGGGCGCGTGCACAGCACGTCGCCGGCCGGTTCGCGGCCAAGGAGGCCGCGATGAAGGCGCTCGGCACCGGTACGCGGGGGATTGCGTTCCGCGAGATCGAGGTGAAACCCGACCTCCGCGGAAAACCGACGCTCACGCTCCACGGCCGCGCCCTCGAACGCGCCCGCCGGCTGCATGTCCGGAGCATGGAGGTCTCGATCACCCACGGCAAGACGACAGCGGCGGCCGTCGTCGCTTTCCTGACGGAGGAGTAGCGAGAACCGGGCGCGGGACTCCTGCTATCTTCCGCCCTTCGACATGGCCGTCCCGGGCGATTACAAAGCGACTCTCAACCTGCCGAAGACCGCCTTCCCCATGAAGGCGGACCTCCCGCGGAGGGAGCCCGAGCAGCTGGCGGCCTGGGAAAGGATGGGGCTCGAAGGCGCCGTACGCGCCGCGTGCGTCGGCCGGCCGCGCTTCCTGTTGCACGACGGGCCGCCTTACGCAAACGGCAACATCCACATCGGCCACGTGCTGAACAAGGTGATCAAGGACCTGATCGTGCGCAGCCGGACGATGATGGGTTTCGACGCCCCCTACGTCCCCGGCTTCGACTGCCACGGGCTGCCAATCGAAAAGCAGGTGGACAAGAAGCTCGGGTCGAAGAAGCGGGAAATGGACGCGGTCGCGATCCGACGGGCTTGCCGCGAGTACGCTGCGAACTTCGTCGCCATCCAGACCGAGGAGTTCCGCCGGCTCGGTGTCGGAGGGCTTTGGGACCGGCCCTACTCGACGATGAGCCCGTCGTACGAGGCCGAGATCGCCCGCGCGTTCGGGGAGTTCTACGAGAGGAACCTCGTCTACCAGGCCTTGAAGTCGGTTCGCTGGTGCTTCACGGACCAGACCGCGCTCGCCGAGGCGGAGCTCGAATACACGGAGCGGACGGATCCGGCGATCTTTGTCGGATTCCCGATCACCGACCGCCGCTTCTTCGACGCATTCGGGACGCCGCATCCCGGCGCCGCCGCGCCGCCTCCTCGGGCGATCGTGTGGACGACGACGCCATGGACGATCCCTTCCAACCTGGCGATTGCCGTCCACCCGGAGGAGATCTACGACCTGGTCTCGGATGAAGGTGGTTCTCTCTCTGTCGTCGCCCGGAAACTTCGCGACACGGTCGCGGCGAAAATCGGAGCGACGTGGACCGTTCGAGGAAGCGCGGCCGGCCGGGACCTTGTCGGCCTGCGCTACGCGCACCCTTTGAGCGCGGAGATGCGGGGCGAGCTGACAGCCGACGAGGAAGCGCGCTCCTTCCGGGTCGTCGCGGCGGACTACGTGACGATGGACGCCGGCACCGGCCTCGTCCACACGGCGCCCGGACACGGCGAGGACGACTTCCAGACGGGCGCGCGAGAAGGGCTTCCCATCCTCTCCCCAGTGGATGCCGCGGGACGCTTCACGACCGCAGCGAAGTACCGGGGCAAAAAGGTCCTCGACGCTAACGCGGACATCGTGGCAGACCTCACGGAGGCCGGCGCTCTTCTTCACCTGGACTCCGCTTTTCGTCACGAGTATCCGCACTGCTGGCGCTGCAGGAACGCGGTCATCTTCCGGGCGACGATCCAGTGGTTCGTTCGCCTGGACGATCCCCGGACCGACGTCCGGTCGGCGGCGCTCGAAGCAATCCGCCGGGTGCGGTGGCAGCCGGCATGGGGCGAGCAACGCATCTCGGGCATGGTCGAGAACCGGCGGGAGTGGGTCATCTCCCGTCAGCGGCGCTGGGGCTCGCCGATCACTCTCCTCTACGCCTCGCGCGGTGACGAACGCGAGGTCTACCCGTGGCGGGACGATCCCGAAGAGCAGAAGAAGTTCTTCGGCCACGTCGTCGCGATCTTCCGCCGGGAGGGGGGGGACGCCTGGTACGCCCGCCCGGCCGCGGACTTCCTGCCGCCGGACGCCGACCGGCGCGGATTCTCCGAGTTCCAGAAGGAGACTGACATCCTCGACGTCTGGTTCGACTCGGGCGTGTCGCATCTCGCCGTCCTGCGTTCCGGCGAGTGGCCTGAGCTAGCGCGCGAGGACGCGGGACCGCCGGCGGACCTCTACGTGGAGGGGCACGACCAGTACCGGGGCTGGTTCCAGTCGTCCCTTCTCACCTCCGTCGCCCTCTTCGGCGAAGCGCCGTACCGGGGCGTCATCACGCACGGCTTCGCACTCGACGTCGAGGCGCGGAAGATGTCCAAGTCGCTCGGAAACGCGATCGAGCCGCGCGCGATCCTCGTCAAGTACGGCGCTGACATCCTCCGAATGTGGGTCGCGAGCCTGGACTACCGGAACGACGACCCGATCTCGGAAGAGATCCTCGCGCGATGCGCGGAGGCGTACCGGAAGGTCCGCAACACGGCGCGCTACCTGATCTCGAACCTCTACGACTTCGACCCCGCGTCGCACGCGGTCGCCCCCGAAGACCTCCTCCCGCTCGACCGCTGGGCGGTCCAACAGGCGCGGCGGCTCGCGGCGCGCGTGCTCGAGGCCTATCGCGAGTACGAGTTCCACGTCGTGTACCACGCAGTCGTCAACTTCTGCGCAACGACGCTTTCCGCCTTTTACCTCGACGTCCTGAAGGACCGGCTCTACGCGTCGCCGGCCGACTCTCTCGAACGCCGGTCCGCGCAGACGGCGATGAACCGGATTGCTCGGTCTCTCGCGACCCTCACGGCCCCCATCCTCCCATTTACCGCCGAGGAGATCTGGAATGCCTTGCCCGGCGCGAAGGAACAATCGGTGCACCTCGCGCGTTTCGATGGCCTGGATGATTTCCCCGAAGACCCGCTGCCGGATTCGGCCTGGGACCGTCTGATGAGGTTGCGTGAAGAGGCCTCCGTGCTGCTCGAAGAGGCACGCCGGGAGAAGGTGATCGGCTCATCCCTCGAGGGGGCGATCGCCTTGAGCCCGAGCACTCCCCTCGAAAACGACCGGACGGCGACCGGGATGGCGGGCCCGGGTCTCGCCGACCTCCTCATCGTGTCGGAGACGATCGCCTCTCCCTCCGAGTCGAATGGGCCGGAGTGGACGGAGTCCCGGACCTACCCCGGCCTCAAACTCCGGTTCGAGAAAGCGCGCGGCCGTCGGTGCGACCGCTGCTGGAAGGTCACGCCGGAAGCCGAAACGAACGGTCTCTGCGAGCGGTGCCGCCGCGCCCTCGCTCTCGCGGGCGCTCCCATCGCATGAAAGCGTTCCCTCGCGTGAAGGAGAGCGCGGTATACCGCACGGCTTACTTCCTCGTTTCGCTCGCCGTCCTTCTGCTCGATCAGTGGACGAAGGGCATCGTGATGCGGGGGTTCCAGCTCCACGAGTCGCGCTCGGTGATCCCCGGGCTCTTCGACCTGACCTACGTGCAGAACAGCGGCGCGGCGTTTGGCCTGTTTGCATCGGTCGACTCTTCGCTGAAGGCGGTCGTGTTGAACAGCGTCGCGGTGATCGTGTTCTTGATCGTGTCCGCGTACGCCCTCCGGTCGTCGCACCGGAGCGTCCGCCTTCAGGTCGGCCTCGCGCTCATTTTGGGGGGCGCCGTCGGCAACCTGCTCGACCGCGTCCGCTTCACCTACGTCGTCGACTTCATCGACTTCTCGATCTCCGGGCATCACTGGCCGGCCTTCAACGTCGCCGACTCGGCCATCTGCGCCGGCGTCGCCCTCCTCTTCCTCGACATGCTCCAGCACGAGGACGAGGCGGAACTGCGCCCCGCGGGCTAGGAAAGCGTGTTCCCCCGCCTCATCCAGATCGGGTCCTTCTACCTTCCAACGTACGGCGTCCTCCTGGCGATCGCCTACCTCGTCGGAATCTGGATGCTCCGGCGGAAGGCGCGCGCGGAAGGCCTGCCCGAGCAGAAGATCTTCGACTTCTCGCTCTACGTCCTCGCGGCCGCGATTCTCGGAGCGAAGCTCCTTCTCGTCATCGTGGAGTTCCGCCGCTACGTCCAGAA